>BJHB01000005.1:3232-6011 GCA_014191415.1 Chloroflexota bacterium | reverse complement strand
GTCCGGCAGGAAGACCAGGGAAAGCAGTCCCAGTGCCGTCGTGGTTGCGCCGATCCCCGCAAGGGTCCGTACCCCGATGCGGTCCGACAGGTAGCCACTGATCGGTGCAATCGCCGCGCTCGTGGCCGGGATCACGATCAGTCTTGCACCGATCTGGCTGGCCGGGAGGTGCAGGACAAGTGCCAGGTAGAAAGGCACGAGCAACCCGACCGGTGCGAGCGTGATGAACAGCAGGAAGGCCGATGCCAGGGCAGCGACAAAACCCTTGCTTTGGAAGAGCACCAGATCGATCAGTGGGTGCGCCACCCGCCGTTCGACGACGACCAAGGCAACAATTGCGCCGATCCCGATGGCGATCGCACCGATGGTCAGCGGGCTCTCCCATCCCCAGTGAGACCCTTGGGTTACACCCAAAAGCGTCGCTCCCGCACCAGTCACCAGCAGGATTGCCCCGGCGAGATCGAATGGTTGACCTGCCTGCCGTGGTGACTTCCCGAGTAGTCGCAATCCCATGAAGATTGCCATCACGCTGATCGGGACATTCACGTAGAAGGCCCAGCGCCAGCCGATGAATTCGGTAATGAACCCGCCGATGACCGGCCCGGAGAGTAAACCGATGGAGACGACGGAACTCTGCAACCCAAGGGCCCGCCCACGCTCCTTCGCCGGAAACGCCGACGCCACGAGTGCCCCGGTGTTGGCCTGGATCAATGCGCCGGCAATGCCCTGGATGACCCGTGCAAGGATCAGCCAGTAGACACCGGGCGCGAGCCCACACATGATAGACGCCAGTCCAAATGCACCAAACCCGAAGAGGAAGACGTCGCGGCGACCGCGCAGGTCGGCAAGCTTGCCAGCCGGAAGCAGGAACCCGGTAACTGAAAGCACGTATCCAAGCGACACCCACTGGGTGATGGTCAATGCCGCGTCAAACTCCCGGGCCAGCGCCGGCAGCGCCACATTGACTACGCCACTGTCCAGGGTGACCATGAAAATGCCACTGCCCGAGACAAACAGCACCTTCCACTTGAAGTAGGGGTCATCAGGTGGCGCAATTGGAGAAGTCGGCGGAGAAGACGTGGCGCGAACCTGGTTCGCAAGTGCCTCGGGGGAATTCGAACTCATCACGGGATCCGATGCGTCTGCGGTTGTCAGGTTTCAGCGAGCAACTGCCCCACTCGCGCCGCAACGGGAGAGGGGTAGGTCCTTGGAAACGCCCCGGGGCACATCAGTCGCGTGGGGCAGCTTCCTTGAGGGCTTGGTCGATGGCATTCCTTATCAAGCGCGAATCCGGGTCAGTTGCCGGCGCCCAACGGCCGACCAGCGTTCCGTCCCGGCCGATCAGGAACTTCGCAAAGTTCCACTCCACCTTTCCCGGCTTCAACGGTTGCGTTGTCAGCCAGTGATAGATCGGATGAATCTCCCGTCCCACGCAATGAACCTTGTCGAACAGTTGGTAGGTCGCCCCGTATTGACGTCGACAGAATGCGGCGATTTCCGGCAGGTCACCCGGTTCCTCGTTGGCGAAGTCATTGCAGGGAAACCCGAGAACGCGGAAGCCCTTCGGCCCGTATCGCTTCTCGAGGGCGGCCAGCACACCGTGCTGGGGAGTGTGGCCTCAATAGCTCGCTGTGTTGACAATCATCAGGACATCGCCGTGGTACGGCGCGAGTGTCGTCGCGTTGCCGTCCGCGTCGTTGATCGCGATGCTGTAAATCGTTTCCGGCGTCTTTGGTGCGGGCATTGTCGGTGTCCTTCATCGGGAGTTCCCCTTTCCCGCTTGGGAAAGGAGTCGGGTCATTGAGCGGGGATGGGGTGAGAGGGGGTCTTCAATTGGACTGGGTAACGGCAGGCTACGTTCTTACGCTACTGGCGCAAACGTCACCCCACCGCGCTTGGCTGCGTCGGTCAGTGTGCGGTAACTCCGGGCTGCGACCTCTGAGGGATCGTAGTCCGGCCGGTTCTGAACCATCTTGCTGATCTCTACGGTGATCGCCCCGTTGTAGCCAGCCTTCTCGATCGCCTGAAGGTACGCCGCGTAGTCGAATGTTCCTTCGCCGGGCACAAGGAACTCGAACCCCGGCGCAATGCCCCGCTGGTCCTTCATGTGGGTATGGACCGCATATCGGGTCAACTGGGGCACGTATGCATGGAAGTCACAGCCCATCACTTCAAAGTGGCTGTTGTCGAAATTCAACCGAAAGTTCGGCGAGTCCACCGCGTCCAGGACCCACTGCACGCGGTCCGGCAGGTCTAGCGCCTGCCCGACGTGAGGTTCCAATGCGACGATCACGCCAAGGTGTGCCCCGGCACGCGCAAGTTCCGCGAAATTGTCCGCGATCTGTTGGCGGTGGGTATCGTACTGTTCAGGAAGGCCGAAACCCATGGTCACCACACATGGCGGCCCGGATGGTCCCGCCAGGCGCACGGCAAGTTCCATGCCCGCGATCACCCGGGCGCACGCATGGGCACGTACTGCGGGGTCGGTCTCAAGCAGGTTTCCGTGGCATGCGATTGACGGCAATTCCAATCCGGAGTCGTCTAGCGCGCGCCTGATATCCCGCACCTCGGTATCGGTCACCGACATCGGGTTGAGGGCATCCGTATCCCCGCCGACCAATTCGATGGCATGGTAGCCCAATCCATGCACCAGTGATATCTGGTCCCGAACCGGCATCGTCGACATCGCCCACGCACTGAATCCCAGACGCATTGTCATCCTCGCTTCATTCGTACCCAGTCACGATACCGCCGCGCGGCGTCCCGCGTCGCCCATGGC
>BJHB01000005.1:0-3222 GCA_014191415.1 Chloroflexota bacterium | reverse complement strand
GATTAGGGTTTTACCCCTCCCCCATGGGGGTAGGGGTTGTGGTACGTTTTCCAAGTAGTCGCTCTCCGTCCAGTGCGCTGGCGCGGAGCGGCGAGAACGAGAGAACATCGTGGCTACACCGAACCGCCGGACCCATGTCCTGAACCGCTTGAAGAGCATCGACGGTCACCTTCGGGGTGTCATACGCATGGTCGAGGACGATGCGTACTGCATCGATGTCATCCAGCAGTTGCAGGCGGTTCAGGGCGCGGTCGGGCGTGTCGCGTCGGTCTTGCTGGAGGATCACCTCCAGACCTGCGTCACACATGCCATTCAGGGCAACGACAGCGACGAACGGACGCGTGTCATCGGAGAACTCCTTCGGTTGTTCGACGCCGGCGCACGCACCACCAGTGACCAAGTGTCACCTGTTTCCAATGGCGTTGTTCTGAGCGGGGACGGGGGAGACGCCGGCCAGCATGTGTCCCAAGACGCTGATCTCCCATTCACCCTCCGGGTTCCACGATGAAGGGTGAAGCCTCCCTCACTGCGCAGTCGCTTGATGACCACGCCATGCGTGGCTCCCGTACAACGCGTGCAGCCGGGGATCCCGGTTCAGACGACGTGATCCTCCAGATCACGGGCATGACCTGCGCGTCATGCGTCCGCCGGGTGGAGAAGGCGACCCTGAAAGTCCCCGGTATCGTGGACGCGTCGGTAAATCTCGCCACCGAACGGGCGCGCATCAGGTACGCCAATGGGGCGGTGCCGGACGCCACCTTGCTCCTCGAAGCTGTCCGCGGTGCGGGGTACGACGCGCACGTCGTGGCCGACCACGTGCAGCACACCGTGGCCGAGCAGGGCCCCTCGGAAACTGCACTCGAGATTTCCGGTGGGTCCGATGCGGGCGAGATTGTTTCACGGGCCAGCATCGGTCTGGCTGCGTATTCCCTCGTGACCTCCGGTGTCATCATGTCCCTGATGTTCTGGCCGGGCGCTTCGCGTGGGTGGCCCAACCTTCCAGTCTCCATGCAGGTACTTCATTGGATTTTGCTAGGGATGGCGACACCGGTCCAGTTCTGGGCGGGTGCGGGTTTCTACCGCAGCGCGTGGAACGCCCTACGTCACGGGTCGGCGAACATGCACTCGCTCGTCGCTGCCGGAACCACGGCGGCGTATGCCTGGAGTGCCGTCGTCACCGTCTTCCCCGAGTGGTTTGCGGGGTCCGGTGTCGCGGCCGAGACGTGGTTCGATACGTCAACCGTGATCATCGGGCTCATTCTTGCCGGGCGGTACCTCGAGGACCGTGCGCGTCGACAGACTGGTCTCGCAATTGGGAAGCTGCTGTCACTGCAACCGCCTGAGGCAATCCTGTTGGACGGTGACTTCGAACGCCGGGTTGCCGTTGCCACCGTCCGGCTAGGGGATCGGCTCCGGGTGCGGCCCGGGTCTCGCGTCCCGGTCGACGGAACTGTGCTTGAAGGCCGTTCCAGCGTGGACGAATCCATGCTTACCGGCGAAAGCATGCCGGTCTCCCGCGCGGTGGGCGATCACGTGATAGGTGCCACCCTCAATGGGACGGGCAGCTTTGTCATGGAGGCCACCCGCGTCGGGCGCGATACGACGCTTGCCCAGGTCGTCCGGCTCGTTGAGGACGCACAAGCCTCCAAGGCACCTGTCCAGCGCCTCGCCGACCGGGTCGCAGAGATTTTCGTGCCGGTCGTTTTCATCCTCTCCGCGGTGACCTTCCTGCTTTGGTGGTTCCTCGGGCCGGAACCCCGGATCGGGCACTCACTTTCCTCACTGATCGCCGTCCTGATCATTGCCTGTCCGTGCGCGATGGGACTCGCCACGCCGACGGCCATCATCGTCGCCACTGGCGAAGGCGCCGCCCGAGGTGTCCTGATCCGCGGGGGTGACGCCCTGGAGCGCGCCGGGCTTGTCACGACCGTTGTCCTTGACAAGACCGGAACGCTTACAACTGGGCATCCCGCGATGACCGACTTCTGGATCGATCCTGCGTATCCAGATGCAGGTGGACGTACGGTGCGGGCGACGATCCTCGGTCTGGTCGCCGGAGCCGAACGTCAGTCGGAACATCCCCTCGGCGAGGCGATTGTCCGCGCCGCCCGGGCCGAGGGCATTGACATTCCGGAGCCCGTCCACTTCTTGTCCGTGCCCGGAAGGGGACTTGAAGCCACCGTCGACGATCGGAAACTTGTCGTCGGATCGGCCGTTCACCTTGCTTCGAACGGCATTTCAGTTGAAGCGTTGCTTTCGGAAGCGGCTTCGATCTCCCGACGAGGGCGCACCGCAGTCTTCGTCGGCATCGACGGCCAGCCCGCAGCGGTATTCGGCGTCGCCGACACCTTGAAACCCACATCGGTCGCAGCGGTTGAGGCGTTTCGCACCCTCGGTCTCGACGTCTGGATGCTGACCGGGGACAGTTCGGTGACGGCAGGCGCGATTGCCGTCGAGGCCGGGATTGCCATGGATCGCGTCATCTCTGGCGTCCTGCCAAGTGGGAAGGCAGACGCGATCGCCCGGCTACAGGCCGGTGGGAATGTCGTGGCGATGGTCGGGGATGGGGTCAATGATGCACCTGCGCTTGCCCGTGCTGACCTCGGCGTCGCGATCGGGACCGGAACCGACGTCGCGATCGCTGCCTCAGACATCACCCTTGTCGGTGGCGACCTCAATGGCGTCGTCGAGGCGATCCGGTTGAGCCGTCAAACCGTCACCGTCATCAAGCAGAACCTGTTCTGGGCGTTTGCCTACAACGTGATCCTGATTCCCGTGGCGATGGGGGTGATGTACCCGTTTACCGGCACGATCCTGAATCCCGGTCTTGCTGCCGGAGCGATGGCATTGTCGAGCGTCTCAGTGATCACCAACTCCCTGAGGCTCCGCCGAGGGACTGGCCCAGCCGATCCGGTTGTCCCCGCAAGGACCCGTCTTCTGGCGACGGTGGGGGCACTCGGTATCGTCATCGGTGGTGCTGGTCTCGGGCTTGGCATCCAGGCTATCGGATCGAAAGCACCGGCGACCCTTGAGCCCGTCGCGATTGCCGTAGTTGCGCGCGAAGGGAATTTTTCGCCGTCATCAATGCGTGTGACGGTCGGGCAACCAGTCAAGATCACATTCGAGAACCGTGGAAGCACGACCCACGACCTGACGGTCCTCGGTGGTATCCGGGTCAGCAATCTCTTGGTGACCGATGCATTGGCCGACCCTGCGCATGTG
>BJHB01000004.1:0-31378 GCA_014191415.1 Chloroflexota bacterium | reverse complement strand
GGGCCAGGGCAAGCGAAGCGCCTTCCAATCCGGGGCGACGGGGTGGGGTCCTTCTACCTGGCAATCGCGGAGCACGGGAAGGTTGGAAACATCAGACACATGGGCGCGACCGGCCAACCGGCTGGTCAGACCCGACACATGCACGTGACGAGGGAACACCTGGTGGGCATATCCGGCGACCTGACCGCACTCACTGCGCCCGAAGCCCGGGACCTACTGGTCCGCAGGCAGATTTCGGCGACAGAACTGGCACACGCCGTCCTCGGCCAGATCGAACGCACGGAAACCCAGGTGCGTTCCTTCATCACGGTGACCGCCGATGAGGCCCTCGCACAGGCCCACGCCGCCGACCTCGCCCTCAGCGGCAGTGATCCGGGCGCAACGCCGCCACTCACCGGCATTCCCATCGCCCTCAAGGACCTCTTCTGCACCACAGGCGTCCAGACAACGGCAGGATCGCGCATCCTCCAAGGCTTCATTCCGCCATACGACGCTACCGTGGTCGCCCGCTTGCGCGCCGCCGGAGCCGTCTTCGTCGGAAAGGCCAACATGGATGAGTTCGCCATGGGTTCCAGTACCGAGAACTCCGGCTACCACCCAACGCACAACCCCTGGGACACCAGCCGCGTGCCGGGCGGGTCATCCGGCGGGTCCGCCACCGCCGTTTCCGCGGGTCAGGCGCTCCTTTCGCTCGGCACCGACACGGGCGGGTCTATCCGCCAACCGGCGTCCCTCTGCTCGGTGACCGGCCTCAAGCCCACCTACGGCAGGGTCTCACGGTACGGGGTCGTCGCCTTCGCATCGTCACTCGACCAAGTGGGACCGTTCTCGATCGGCGTCGAGGGATCGGCGATGATCCTCCAGGCAATCGCCGGCGCGGACCCAATGGACGCCACCACCGCGCCGGTCGCCGTGCCAGACTACCGGTCAACCATCCGGGACGGGGTCAAGGGCCTCCGCATCGGCGTGCCCGCCGAGTACTTCACCGCCGGCATGGAACCCGACGTGGAGCGTCTTGTCCGTGAGGCCATCCAGACCCTTCAGGGCCTAGGCGCAACCGTCCATCCCGTCTCACTGCCGTACTCCGAACACGGTCTCGCAACCTACTACATCATCGCCCCGGCCGAAGCCAGCAGCAACCTGTCACGGTACAACGGCATCAAGTACGGCCTCGCGGCCCTCGACGAGGTCGACATGACCCGGGCGATGGACGCCACCCGGCAGCGAGGCTTCGGGAACGAGCCCAAGCGACGGATCATGCTCGGCACCTACGCACTCTCCTCCGGCTACTACGACGCCTACTACCGCAAAGCCCAGCAGGTCAGGACGCTCATCAAGGCGGACTTCGACAACGCCTTCGCGTCCGTCGACGTCATCGCCTCACCCGTCTCGCCAACCGTGGCATTCAAGATAGGTGCCCGGATCGACGACCCCCTCGCGATGTACCTGTCCGACGTCTGCACTATCCCGGTCAACGTCGCCGGGCTCCCGGGGATCAGCGTTCCGTGCGGGTTCGACCGCCAGGGACTCCCCGTCGGACTGCAGCTCATCGGCAAGGCATTCGATGAGGCAACCCTCTTCCGGGCGGCGTTCGCCTACGAGGGAGCGACCAGTTTCCACCGGCAACGCCCACCCCTGGCGCGCAGCAGCGAAGCGTCTGCAAATCAGGCACCACACGCATGATCCAACCCGTGTCCAACAGGAACTTCGTGTCCGCCCGCGTCGCGGCAATTCCGCCTTCAGGAATCAGGAAATTCTTCGACGTTGCAGCGACGATGCCCGACATCATCTCCCTCGGCGTCGGTGAACCGGACTTCGTCACGCCGGAACACATCCGCGAAGAGGCAAAGGCATCCCTGGACCGCGGGAAGACCGGCTACACCTCCAACCGGGGGCTAGCCGAGTTGCGGGCCCTGATCGCCAGCGATCTCTCTACCCGGTTCGGAGCCACCTATCACAGCGAAGACGAGATCATCGTGACTACCGGGGTCTCCGAGGCATTCGATCTCGCCATCCGGGCAACGGTGGACGTCGGCGATGAAGTCATCATCCCGGAACCGAGTTATGTCTGCTACGCGCCGTGCGTCTCACTCGCCGGCGGAGTGCCGGTGCATGTGCCTACACACGACACCGACGGATTCGCGATCAGCGCCTCCGCCATCGAGGCGGCCATCACACCACGGACAAAAGCGATCGTCCTCGGCTACCCGAACAACCCCACTGGCGGTGCCATTTCGCGCGCCGACCTCCAGGCAATCGTGCGTCTTGCCGTCCAACACGACCTGCTCCTTGTCTCCGACGAAATCTATGCGCGCCTGGTCTACGACGGATGGACGCACACCTGCGTCGCTTCACTGCCGGGCGCATGGGATCGCACCATCCTTCTCAACGGGTTCTCCAAGGCCTACGCAATGACTGGTTGGCGCCTCGGATACGCGTGCGCCCCCCACCCTCTAGTGGAAGCGATGATGAAAGTCCACCAGTACGGCATGCTGAGTGCGCCAACAATGGCCCAGTACGCTGGCATCGAAGCGCTCCGGAACGGGGAACCAGACGTCCAGGCAATGCTCGCCGAATACACCCGCCGGCGCACCCTCATCGTGGACGGCCTCAACCGCATTGGCCTGCGTTGCGCCCGCCCACAAGGCGCGTTCTACGTGTTCCCGGACATCACCGGAACCGGACTGACCAGCGACCAGTTCGCCACCCGTCTCCTGCATGAGGAACATGTCGCCGCCATTCCGGGTTCGGTCTTCGGGCCAAGTGGCGAAGGACACGTCCGCATGTGCTATGCAACCAGCACGGCACATCTGGAGGAAGCCATCGACCGCATGGCGCGCTTCCTCGGCCGCCTTCCCCTCGCTCCCGTGGCAACGGGGGACGGGTTGGGGTTGGAGGCTCCCTCACTCCCACCCCGTCGCCCCGGATTGGAAGGCGCTTCGCGTCGCCCATCGCCGACGACACGAACCCCCACGGAGAAGTTGGGCAGGGTCACGAAATGACAGCAACAAATCATGCCGGGACAGCACCGGCCACGGATTACGAGGTAGTCATCGGGCTCGAGGTCCACGCACAAGTCGTGACCGAAAGCAAGATGTTCTGCGGCTGTTCCTCGCGCTACTCGGGCGCCCCCCCCAATACCCTGGTCTGCCCGGTGTGCCTGGGAATGCCAGGTTCGCTGCCCGTCATGAACCGCACCGCCGTCGAGGCAACGATCATCACCGCCCTGGCCTTGAACTGCGAGATCCCGGAATTCAGCAAGTTCGACCGCAAGAACTACAACTACCCTGACCTCATGAAGGGGTACCAGATCAGCCAGTTCGACCTGCCCTTCTCGCAGGCCGGTTGGCTCGAGTTTGATGATCCGGCCAATCCCGGGCAGATGCGTCGCGCCGGGATCACACGGGTCCATCTCGAGGAAGACACCGCAACTCTCAAGCACGTGCGCGACAGCAGCGGCGAGACCTATTCCCTCATGGACGTCAACCGTGCCGGCGTTCCGCTCATGGAGATCGTCGGCGATCCTGACCTCCGCACCGCCGACGAAGCCGGGTCGTACCTGCGCGCCCTGCGCCAGATCCTCCGCTATCTCGGTGTCTCCACCGCAAACATGGACGAGGGTGCGTTCCGTTGCGACGCGAATGTCTCACTGCGTCCCTGGGGCCAAGGCGAATACGGTGCCAAGGTCGAAGTCAAGAACATGAACTCGTTCCGGTCAGTCGTCCGGGCGATCGAGTTCGAGATCGTCCGCCAACGCGACATCCTCGATGCCGGCGGCCGGATCGTGCAGGAAACGCGCGGCTGGGTTGACGACCGGGCCATCACCGTGACCCAGCGGAGCAAGGAAGCCGCGCACGATTACCGCTACTTCCCCGAACCCGACCTCCCGCCCATCGTCACCCCAGCGACCGAAGTGGCACGCTTGCGGTCCCTCCTCCCGGAACTCCCCGACGCCAAGCGCCATCGCTTCGCCGACGCATATGGGATGACCGCAGACATCGCAGACACCCTGACACAGACTCGGGCCCTCGCCGAATATTTTGAGCAGACCGCGCACCTTTCTGGCAACGCCCGCGCCGCCGCCAACTGGATCACCCGGGATGTCCTTCGCATCCTGGGCAACACCGGCGCCGAGATTGACCAGATCCTCCTGACCCCCGCGCACCTTGCCGACCTCATCAAACTGTTGGACACGGGTACGATCAGTGTGCGTACTGCACCTGAAGTCCTGGAGGAGGCGGTCAGCACGGGGTCTATGCCCCACGAGATCGTCCAGAAACGGGGCCTCGGGCAGGTCTCGGATACCAACGCCCTAACCACCGCCGTGGCCGACGCCATCGCATCCAACCCCAAGGCCGTTGCCGATTACCGCGCCGGGAAGGCAACCGCCATGGGTTTCCTTGTCGGGGCAGTGATGAAGGCAACGCGCGGGAAAGGCAACCCAGGCCTCGTGAACGAACTTCTCAAGCAGCAACTCGATGGATAGCGAAGCGCCTTCCAACATGGCGCGACGGGGTGGGGATCCGATGGACGGCCCCGGACGCATTGGAAACCAGGATCAGGGTTCCCGGTACCTTGGGGATGACCCCGAAAGCGACGGCGAACCAGCTCCCCCACCGTTTCGGCGCCGCACGCTTGAGGATCCATACGAAGTCGACCTCGCGCTTCATGGGGTAAGTCACGGCGGTGAGGCGGTCGGACGCGTTGATGGGCAAATCGCCTTCATCTCCGGCGCCCTGCCGGATGAGAAAGTCCACGCTCTCATCACCGAACGCAAGCCCGCGTACCTGAGGGGATTGACGATTTCCGTCACCGCCGCATCGCCCGACCGGACCGAACCACCGTGCCCCCACTTCGGGCTATGCGGCGGGTGCCACTGGCAACACGCCGACTACGAAGCACAGCTGCGATATAAGACCCAGGTGCTGCGCGACCAGTTGCGTCGTCTGGCGGGCATTGACGATCCACCGATGGTCCCCGCGGTCGGGTCGCCAAACCCATGGAATTACCGCAACAGCGTGCAACTCGTGCCCGGTTTCGGGCCCAAGGGAGAGCGTTCCCTGAACTATCAGGTTGCGCACGCCCAAGGCATGGTCCCGATTGATGTCTGCGCGATTGCGTCCAAGGACATCAACCGCGCCATCGAGATCATGCCGTGGGCACTGATCCCCGAAGAGACTTGGGAACGCCTCGACGCGATCATCCTGCGTCACGCCCCGCCAATCCCCGGGATGCCGATGGTCGCGACCCGTCTCCGCGAAATGGCTCCAAAGCCCATCCAAGGCCGCACGATGCCACCGGGCCCCGTTCGCGACGAACAAGGAATCGGATACGGCATCCAGGTGACCGTGGTCTGCAGGTCTCCCGTCTCAAAGCGCGACATGCGAGCGTTCGTAGACGCTACGGTGAAGTCTGTCCCGGATCTCGCGGCCATCATGGTTGCCCGAGGCCGCCGTGACCGCGGAACCCTGCTCTGGGGATTCCCAACCCTTGCCTACGAGATGGGTGGCCAGATCCTTGCCGTCCCGCCGGGCGCATTCTTTCAGGTCAACCTCGGTGCCGCTGACCGTCTTGTTGCCCGGGTGCGCGAATGGCTTGCACCCACCAAGACCAGTCAGATCATTGATGCATACTCGGGTGTCGGCGTCTTCGCCCTCAACCTCGCCCCATTCGCCGGCGCTGTTGTCGCAATCGAGAGCGACGATTCAGCCGTCGCCGGTGCGTACGACAACGTCGCGGCCCTCGGACATACCAACGTAGCCATCCATCATGAGCCGGTCGAGGCCGCCCTACCACGACTCGCAAAGGGTTCGTCGGTCCCTGACAGGTCCGTCATCTTGGATCCCCCGCGGCGGGGTGTCGAACCAGCCGTCCTGGACGCACTCGCAACCCTGGCGCCGGACCGCATCGTGTATGTGTCGTGCGAACCATCAACCCTCTCGCGCGACCTCAAGCGCCTGATCGCATCCGGCTACCGCCTGACCCGAACGGGTGTCATCGACATCTTTCCGCAGACTTACCACTTGGAGTCTGTCAGTCTCCTGGAACGGGTTGACGGCCCTATCCCCGCACCCGCCACCGCTGATTGATGCGCGATTCGCTTGGCCCAGCCCGATTCACACACCATTCTGTAAGCGAAGCGTCTATAAATCCGGCGGGGCCGGGGAGCGAGGGGTAGGGTCGGGCCAGGCGAATTCGTACGTCGCTGGCCCTACTCCCCCGGAACGCCAGCGCCCTTGCCCGCCCGTCCCATCGCGACTGACTGGTCTTCGCTCCACTTCAGCCGCATGGAAGAAGAACGGTCACACTCGGGTCGGCGGTCGAGATGGTCAGGAGCGACGGGAAACGGCATAGTTCCGAGACTCTTCCACGAGAGCCTTGAACAGCCGATGATGGACCTGGTGTTCCGCGTCGAGGAATTCGGGATGCCACTGCACACCAACGACAAAGCGACGCTCTGGCATCTCGAGCGCCTCGATGCACCCATCAGGCGCATGGGCGGACGCGACCAATCCGGTCGGCACAACTCTCACTGCTTGGTGGTGCAGGCTGTTCACGCGCAAATCGGTCTCGTCACCGAGTTCCAGGACCCCATGCAACCTCGACCCGGGCACAACTGCAACACCATGGGCGGTCGTCTGCGACTTGGTTTCATATTGACGATGCAGGATTTCCACGCCACGCTGGGAAGGTAGATCCTGCCAGAGGGCACCACCCATAGCGACGCCGAGAACCTGGCAACCCCGGCACAACGCAAGAATTGGGACGTCTCGTTCGATTGCCCGTCGCATCAATGGCAACTCGAACGCGTCCACTTCAGGCGCAGGTTCAACCGTCTCGTTGACCGCGACCTCCCCGTACTCGCGGGGATCAATGTCTGGCCCACCCGTGAAGACCAGACCGTCAACCCTGTCCAGTAACCGGTCGATATCCGAAAGGTCGACAACCGGGGGAATCAGGATCGCGATCCCACCCGCGCGACGCACCGCGTCGATATCAGGCCCGCGAACACCAATCACCGGGACGCCAACCTGGGCATTCGGTTCAGGGTTCAGGGACGCCGTAATCCCCATGACCGGGATGCGCCCAACCCCGCGCGCCTGTCTCACGAATCCCCTCTGGAGGCACTCACAAGCGACTCGAACAACCGTCGATGGATCTCTTGTCCCGGGGCAAGGAATTCGGGATGCCACTGCACACCCACGGCAAAACGACGGCCGGGTGCCTCGATGGCCTCGATGCATCCGTCTGGTGCATACGCCGTCGGGACGAATCCGTCAGGGACGCGATGGATCGCCTGGTGATGAAAGGTGTTCGTCGGCACATCCTCAGTCGGAGACACTCCCAGAATTGCCTGCAATCGCGTGTTGGGTTCAACCCGTACCATGTGGGTCGTTTCGGCCCGGGCCTCCTTCTGGGAGTGCACCAATCCATCCGGCTTCTGCGAGGGCAGGTCCTGCCAGAGAGAACCTCCAAGCGCCACACCCATCACCTGGCAACCACGGCAGATTGCAAGGATGGGAAGGTCACGGGCAACGGCACGGCGCATGAGAGGCAACTCAAAGGCATCGCGTTCAGGCGTCACCACCACCGTGTCGTTCACTGGCGTCTCGCCGTACTCTGCGGGATCAACATCCCTGCCCCCGGTAAACAGCAGGCCGTCAACAAGGTCGAGCACCTGGTCAATCTCGTCCGCATCCGAAATCGGAGGCAACAGGAACGCCAGCCCCCCGGCCAGTTGGACGGCATGAACGTCTGCCGACCGCGCGCCGATGATCGGCAGCCCTAGCGGAGCATTCTCAGGAATGTGTGCATACCCGGTAATCCCAATCACCGGCCGACGGGAAGCATACGGAGAGTTCGCCAATTGAGCGAAGCGTCTTTCCATCTGGGGCGATGGGGTCGGGTTAAGGCTGTCTGCATCTCGCACCGCGAACTCTCCTTCAACGCCCACTACAGACACGATAGGTTCCAGACCCTGGTGAGCGAAGCGTCTTTCAATCTGGGGCGATGGGGTCGGGTTAAGGCTGGCATAGGGTAGCCGGTTATCGGGTGGGGTTTCACGGTCGTGCTAGCAGCACCCGTTCGCGCGTTATGCACTTGAAGCCTCGCCCGACGGCAATCGAGTTCGTCCGCCACGACGCACCTAAGCGAAGCGTCTTTCAATCTGGGGCGATGGGGCAGGGGATGATGACAGCCAATCAGTCCGACGCTCCCGACAACATCCCGGCCGAGACAGGGACAACGGGCGACGAACCGACCCCGCACGTGGTAGCTGAAAGCGAAGCGTCTTTCAATCAGGTGCGATGGGGCAGGGTTCGGGATGCGCCGCCGGCCACGGGCAACACCGCTCGTCGCATCTTGAAGAACACGGCCTCCCCGTTTGTCGCCTCGCTCGGCGCGCGGGTGCTCTCCTGGGGTCTGGCCATCGTCATGGCCCGCACCATTGGGCCGGGCGGAACCGGAGACTACGCCATCGCCGTCAATCTCTGGCTCTACGCCAGCATCATCGCGGACTTCGGCCTCGGCACCTGGCTTACCCGCGAGATTGCACGGGCCCGCAACCTCTCCGACGGCTCCGCCCACGCAAGAACCGTCGTCGCATCCACGCTCGGCATCCGGCTTGTCCTCAGTGCGGTCGCGGCCATCCTGATGGGCCTGCTTGCCACCGCGGGCGCCTCAACGGGAAGGCTATCGGTAGACCTGGCGTGGACGATTGTCTTGCTTGCTATCGGCCTCATACCCGGTGCCGTCAGTGCGTCAGGAAGCGCGGTCTTCAACGCGTATGAACGCATGGCCTTCCCGTCGGTCATGCAGCTCGTGTCCGGAGGCCTGTCTACCGTGGCCGGGGTCATCGCAATCCTCGCCGGACATGGAACGATTGGACTCGCCGCCGTCTCCCTGCTGACAAACGTGGTCAGTGCAATGATCTTTGCCGTGGCGGTGCGAAGGACGTTCTTCCCACTCGCCGTCATCTGGCCCGACCGGACGACGCGATCCCTCGCGACCGACACCGTACCCCTGATGCTCAACAACCTCCTGAACAATGTCTTCTTTCGGATCGACGTCCAGATCCTCGGTTCGTGGGGGCGCGCCACAGTCGGTCAGTATGCAAGCGCCTACAAGATCATCGATGGCGTTGGCGCCGTGCCAAGCAGTTTCGTGCTCGCGCTGTTCCCGATCTTGTCGCGACGCGCCGGCGATGCAGACGGGGCACTCGCCCGGATCTACCGCCTGGCCCTGACGATCCTCGTAGCGATCGCGATACCCGTGGCGACATTGCTTACGTGGACCGCATACCCGATCTCACGCCTGCTGTGGGGTGAAACCTTCCTTCCCGAAAGTGCGCGCGCCTTGCAGATCCTGATCTGGTTCCTGCCGTTGAGTTTCATCAACGGCCTAACCCAGTACGTGCTTATCGCCATGGGATTGCAGTCGCGAATCACCGTGGCGTTCGCGATTGCCGCCGCGTTCAACCTCGCAGCTAACCTGATCCTGATCCCGTCGTTCGGCTATCGCGCCGCTGCCGTGGTCACGATCGCCACCGAGGCAGTCCTGCTTGCGCCTTTTGTCAGGGTGATCGGATCGCGGATCCCACTCAATACCCTTGCCGTCGCCATCCTGAGGCCAGTGCCCGCCGCGATCCTTTTCGCCGGAATCATCTTCGCGATTACGCCGCTGACAGACTGGGGTGCCGGAATCTTCGCGTGTGCCGTCTATCCGCTGGCACTGTGGTTCGGGGGAGCCATCACGCCGGACGATCGCGAACTCCTGCTAATGGTGGTTCGCCAAACACCGTCCACTGGAACCAGCTAACCCCTGACACAAGTCCAGGTTCGCCCTCGTTGTCGGTGACATCGCGGAGATGCAAGTGAAGCGTCTTTCAATCTGGGGCGATGGGGCAGGGGTGGCTTGTCCGGGCTACTTGCGGGCCGGCGCCTGCCTCGCCTCGCGGTACAGGTTGAGTGTTGACGCCACCACCGCGGGCCATTCAAAACGGGACGCAAAGTCCAGTCCCCGCGCCTGCAATTCCTGGCGCAACTCTGGCGACATGATCAGCTTGTCTATCGCGACTGCAATTGCCTGCGGGTCAGGGGCGTAGGCAATCTCCACTGGCGGACTCCCCCGCAACCAGTCCACAGGGATTGATGGTTCGGTCGTCACGACCGGGATCCCTTGCGTCCACGCCGCAATCAGGCTAGTTCGCCGCAGCGATGCGCCATCCCGGAATGGCAGGGACATGATGTCCACACACCGCAACCAACCAACCGCCTCAGGGACAGATACCCGGGACGTCCAGTGCACGCGATCTGTCAGTCCTAGCTTGCCAATCATCGAGATCAAGGAGTCGAGATAGCGCCCACTGTCGGGATCGGTTGCACTGGCGACCTGCCCGATCAACAGCAAATGGGCATCGTGCCCCGCAGCGACCAGCATCGCCATTGCGGCGACCGTCGCATCAACGGCCTTGCTTGCATTCACGAAGCCGAGATGGCCAAGCACGATCGCATCAGGACCCATGCCACGCTCGGCACGCCACGCATCCCGGTCGAACTCCGGGGGAGGGACTGCATCGAAGTGGTTGCCAAGCGGAACTCGCGCCACGGCAATCTGGTGCCCAAGTCCGGCCGTCCACCCGTACAACTGGCCGACCGAGTCGTCGGAGACCGCGATGATGCCGTCAGAGTTCTGGGCCATGTCCTGCACCAAGCGCCGACGCAACTTCCCGGCCTTCGGAAAGAGATACGGAACCGCAAGGTCGTGGAACGTCGTGACGACTGCCGGGGCGGTGGGTCGCCTGCGGAGGAATCGTGGAAGGAGGCAGATTGCACCATTCAGGGCATACGCGCCGGGTTGATACTGGATATGCGCAACATCCCACGCCTGCCGGATTGCCAAGCGGGGCAGCGAAAGCAAGATGCGCCAGTCCCAACGGTCAACGATGCGTTGCACGCGTGATCCGCGCCCGAGGTTGTCATCGTCAGGGCTCGCCGTTCCGTAACTGGTAACGACTTGTACCCCATGGCCCAGGCTACGCAACTCGTTAGCCAGACGGGCGGTGTGATCGCCGACGCCGCCGGTTCGTGGCGGGTATTCCGCGGAGATCAGACCAATTCGCATCCTTGGAAGGGTACGTGATCCCGGCTATCGACCCTGACCTCGGCTATCCCTAACCGCCTGGCAGGCAGTCTCGCAGGCAAGGTAAGCGGTCTCCCTCTGACCGCGCCGGGAGGCGGATATGAACAAGCCAACTTGGTAGACGAGCGGTCAGAAGTGCCGACACCAATTGCCTACGCGCGGTACACGACTTCGCCATCAAAGACGGTTGCGACAACACGGATGCTCGAAAGGTCTTCCATCGGCGTGCGCACCGGATCCCGGTCCACGATTGCCAGATCCGCGCGCGCACCGGGGATCAGTTGGCCCAACCGACCTTCATCACCACCAGCGAACGCCGCACCGATGGTGTATGCCGCCAAGGTCTGACCAATCGTCAGACGCTCCTCCGGATACCACCCGCCGGGCGGATCGCCTCCGGGTCGTTGACGTGTCACTGCGGCGACGACACCAACCAGTGGGTCAGGCGTCTCAACCGGTGCATCCGACCCAAATGCCAGGACGGCCCCGGTCGCAGCCAGGCTCGCGAAGGCGTACGCGTATCGGCCACGGTCACCCCAGAGACGATCAACCTGATCCATGTCCTGCGTGGCATGGATCGGCTGCATCGAAGCCACCACACCCAACTTCCTGAACCGAGGCACATCATCCACGTGGAGCACCTGAACATGTTCGATCCGAGGACGCAATCCAGCCGGGTGCCATAGTTCTCGGGTCGCCTCGAATGCGTCGAGGACCACACTGTTGGCCCTGTCCCCGATTGCATGGACCGCCGGCGCGATCCCTGACCGCGATGCCAGCGCAACGCCATCGTGCAACTGGTCAAGGGTCATGGTCAGGACCCCACGATTGCCAGCGGACCCGATAAAGGGATCAAACATCGCTGCAGTCTCAGAACCGAGCGATCCATCGACAAACAGTTTCACGTGGCCCACACGCAGTCGTTCGGATCCGAAACCGGTCCGGAGGCCGGCATCCACGCACTGTGAGAGCGTGTCAAAGGGAAGCATCATGCTTGCCCTGAGGCCCAGCTCGCCCATTGCATCCAGGTCTTGCAGGGCTAGGAAGGTGAGCCGTCCTTCGGGGATGTGCACCCCGGTTACACCCATCCGGTGCAGGTCTGCCACGCGACGCCGGAGGGTGTTGATTGCCGTGGCGAGATCCATCGCCGGCACAACATGATCCACCAGATCCATTGCGTTCTCGAACAGCAGGCCATTCGGCGCGCCATGCACGTCGCGCCCGATCAACCCACCCGGAGGCGCCTCGGTCCCAGTATTCAATCCCGCCAGAGACATTGCCTTCGAATTCATCCAGGCCATGTGGCCGTCCTTGCGGCGCAACCACACCGGCACGTCGGGGGCGACCGCATCAAGAACGGATGCATCCGGAAAGCCACCATCTGTGTCATCCCAGAGAGAGTGGTCCCATCCCCAACCCTGAACCCAAGAACCCGGTAATGCGGACCCGACGGCCGAGGCAACTCGGCGGACAATTTCCGCGCGGGTCGTGGCATTTCCAAGCGGCACACGATCAAGGCTTGACGCCCATCCAAGCAGATGGATGTGCGCATCAATGAAGCCCGGCATTGCGGTCGCACCCTCAAGGTCAAGGGCTTTCACCGGCATTTCCGCCGCCCAGTGACGTGCAAGGGATTCCATGTCGTCCCGGGAACCAGTGGCAACGATCACGCCATCACGCGCCAGAAGTGCCTCAACCCGTGGGGAAGCCCCGTCCTGCGTCAGGATCGTGCCGCCGTAGACCAGCAACCAATGCGCCGTCGTTTTCCGCATGGTTGGCAGTATAAGTCGCACCAGAATGCAAAGCCGAGTCCAACCTCGGCAGCGTCCCCAGCATGGTTCTAGTGCCCGATCACGGTCCTCGAAAGACTGGCACCGGACCCCGCCGCAAGACGGCTTTGCAACGCTACTCCCCTCGCTTCGCTCCCCGCACCGCCTGATCTACATGTTCGCTGCGCTCACAAGGCGTCGTAGATGGGGGAACGAGATCGAACGGCGCTCGCGCCAGTCGCATCGGCCCACTATCCGGTGATGACCTCGGCCCCACGGTTCGTCAGACCCAACTCAAGGGTCTGGTTCGGGTATCCGAATCGTACCGCCGCTTCATGCATGGCGGTGGCGATTTCCTTGAAGTGGTCGGTCGCAAGCGCAATGATCGCCGCACCAGCACCGCTCAAGGCCGCGCCGTGCGCCCCGGCGGCGAGCGCCGCCTCGATGGTCGGATGCAGTGCCGGAAAGATCCCGCCACGCGCCGGTTGGTGGATGCGGTCATCCATGGCATCGCGCAGGAGGCCCCAATCCCTGTTCGCGAACGCTGCCACAAGCAACGCGGTCCGCCCGAGATTGAACACCGCATCGCCGATCGGAAACTCTCGCGGGATGACCCCCCGCGCGGACTTCGTGGAGATTGCCTCATCCGGCAGGCATACAACTGCCCGCAGGTCCGAGCCGACAGGTAACCGTGATGTCACCAAGCCGTCCCGACCAGCCACACAGACAACCAATCCGCCAAGCAACGCCGCCGAGACGTTGTCCGGGTGGCCCTCGATTTCTGCAACCAATGCGAGTTCGCCCGCTCGGTTCAGTGGCTTGCCGGCCAACGCATTAGCCGCTACGACACCGGCAACGATGGCCGCCGCACTGCCACCAAGTCCACCCGAACTAGGGATACGGGTCACCAGTTCAAGACCAAGCGGTGGGGCTTGCATGCCGATCCGGTCGAAAACCGCGACCGCCGAGCGATATGCGAGCAGCGTCTCATCCTCTGGAAAGATCCCCGCGTTCACCCCGGAAACACGGATCTCAGGTGAACCACCCTCGGCAAGCACCCACAGGTGCAGCTCCTCCCGAATATCAAGGGCAAGACCAAGGGCGTCGAACCCCGGTCCAAGGTTCGCTGATGTTGCGGGAACCTGAACAACCACCCGTGAACCAATAGACATGACCACGAACCTGCCTCCGTTCGCCTAATGGAATGGCTACCCGGCAGATGCCGGGTCGATCACTGCATGAGAGGTTTGCGCACCATCCCGCGCAAACAGGATGTCGGGGTGCCGAAACCAACCCGGACCCGCTGAAATGACCATGAGAAACTGGGGAAGCTGCGCCACCGGTATGGCCACGACGTTGGAACCCACACCCGCTGCCCAGTTCACCTAGGCCCGACCCCCGATCCCTCCACCGCCTACCGGATCAGGCAGCCTTCGCGATCCGACCGGTGGGCGCGCACGTACCGTCTCCTCGCGCCCAACTATCGGCTCGGCAATCCTGTCGTACCGGGTGACCGCGGGAAACGCGACACTCGCATCAGGGACGAACGGCAACGCGAACCGACCTGCCCGAAGACGGCTTCTTGCGGGGACCTCCACGCTCGGCCGGGCGTCGTAACGGCGCGATTGAGAGTGAACTAAGACACTCTGAACTATGCCCAGAGACGCGAAGAGCGTAAGAAGCGACGATCCCCCGAAACTGATGAACGGCAATGGTATGCCCGTCACAGGCAAGAGACCGATATTCATGCCGATGTTCACAAATGCCTGGAAGAGCACCATCCCGGTGACCCCACCGGCAAGGTAACGACCGAACGCATCGCGAGAAACATGCACTGCCCGCAGGCATCGCCAAAGCAGGACTGCGTAGAGCGCAAGGAGACCGCAACCGCCCATGAACCCGAGTTCCTCACCAATCACCGCAAAGATGAAGTCGGTGTGCTGCACCCTGAGGAAATTCAGTTGGGTCTGTGTGCCGTTCCCGAGTCCACGCCCCCACCACCCACCCGATCCGACACTGATCCGCGCCTGGATCAGGTTGTACCCCTCACCCAAAGGGTCCCGGTCCGGGGACAGGAACGAGGTGATACGACGCCGCATGTACGGTTTCATGACCTGCCACACGACCGGAAAACCAAGCAACGGTACGCTCGCCAGTCCTCCAAGAATGGCGTAGGGCGCCCCGGCAAAGTAGGCAACGCTGAAGTAGGACGCGATCAGGACCAAGGTCGTGCCAAGGTCGGGTTGCAGGTAGACGAGCACTACCGCAGGCGCGACGATCGCCAGGGCAACCAGGTTTGTCCTGACGTGTTCCGCGAACATCCCGGTTACCGGGTTGGCCCGGACTTCGCTCGGGGTTGGTTCCTTCGTGCGTCCGGCAAAGAATCGCGCCATGCAGATCACGATGATCAGTTTCGCCAGCTCGGAAGGCTGGATCCGGATGCCAGCAACGTCAAGCCAGCGCTGCGCCCCCGCCACGAACGTGCCCAGGATGAGCACGAACACCAGCGTCACCAACATGAAGATGTAGAGGATGGGCGCAATCTGGCCAATGGCACGGTAATCGACGAACGAAAGCCCGATCATCACGATGACCCCGAAACCCCCGATCACCGCCTGACGAATCAGGGCAGGGCTCGTTGAGACATCCGTGACGCGCGTTGCACTGGCGATGACCAGCAATCCGTACCCGACCAGCAAGATCGAGACGGCTAGGAGAATCGGATCGAAGTTTCGCCAAGATGGTCGTTGCATTTCGTGCCAGACGCACGCCCCTGAGACGTGCAAGCGCATCGGCGATCATGTCCGGAACCCCGGGAACGCCGGCGATCAGGCCGTTCCCTCACGCATTACGCCTTGCCGGGAGTCTACCGGCACCGGCGGCGATGCCCCAGCAACGCTGGCGCCCGAACGATCTGGATGCTCGCAACCAAGCCCGTTACGACTACCTGTCAACGGACATTGACGGGGCAACCCCATAAAGGTAGGCGCGGATCACCTCGCCCACAATTGGTGCGGCGATTTCCGATCCCTCGCCACCACCGTACACAAAGACTGCGACCGCGATCTTAGGATCTGAAGCTGGCGCATAGCCGACAAACAGTGCATGTGTGGGAAGTCGCCCCTTCGAATCTCGGGGACCCTCGAACTCAGCGGTCCCGGTCTTTCCAGCCATATCGAGACCGTAGGTTCGCAGCGGGGCGAATGCCGTCCCCGCGAACCCCGGAACGATCAAGGGAGAGTTCGTCACATCGCGCATGCCCGCCCGGATAGCCGCCACATACTCTGCATTCACCGGCAGGGTCCGAACCGCCTCTGGAAGATAGGTCGTCCGGGTTGCCCCACCGGTCTCCCGTAGCTCCCGGACAACTCTGGGCCGGTAGACAGTGCCACCATTCGCCAGTGTCGCAGTCATCGATGCGAGCTGCAACGGGGTTGCCAAAAGGTCTCCCTGACCAATACCGATGTTGTACTCGTCACCGACGTACCACGGCTCACCCTTCGCTTGGCGCTTCCACTCCGGCGACGGAAAGAGACCGGCAGATTCCCCGGGAAGTCGAACACCAGTCTTCTCGCCAAACCCGAACGCCCGGGCATAGGTTGCCAAGCGTGCAATTCCAAGTCCCTGAAGACCGGAGTAGGGATTCCCTCCGGCGACGGAATAGAAATAGATGTCGCACGAGACTCCGAGCGCCTGCCTCGCGTTGACTGGCCCGTGACCTTGAAGCGTCCAGTCGCGGAATAGGAGGCCATTTCGCGTAATCGACCCGGTGCACGCGACATTCGTGGTCGGCGTGACAATCCGTTCCTGCAAGGCGGCCGCGGCCGTGACCATCTTGAACGTTGACCCGGGTGGCACCTGGCCACCGATGGCATGCGTAAAGAGCGGTCGCCAGACATCATTCGCCAGCCGACTGTATTCGGCCTGGCTGATGCCGGTCGCAAACAGGTTGTTGTCATAACCGGGCAGACTGACCATCGCCAGGATCTCGCCAGTCGAGGGATCCATGGCAACCAGAGAACCTTGCTGACTCTTGGCGCGGTTCATTCCCCGCGAAAGCGATGCAGACGCCAGTTCCTGCAGCGAACCATCGATGGTGAGGACAACATTCGCACCAGGAATTGTTGGCGCCAACGTCTCGATGACATTTGTCACCCGCCCCATCGCATCCACCTCCACCTGTTGCCGACCAGCAGTGCCACGGAGTTCATCCTCGAAACTAGATTCAACACCCGAAAGACCGATGAACTCATCCGGGCCGTATCCGGACGCCACGCGTGCATCCACCTGGTTCGGCGGGATAGGCCCGGTGTAGCCGAGCAACTGGCCGAACAACAGTCCCACCGGATACTCACGGACGGGAGTGAACTGAACCACGACACCCGGGAGCCGCGTGTGTTGTTCCTCCAGGATCAGTGCCCGTTCACGCGTGATCGGAGACTTGATCCGGGTGAGAAGGAACGGGTCAACCCGGCCCGGTTCGACAAGCTTGCCGATCTCATCGGGCGACATCTCAATGATCGACCCGAGGCGGGCGAAGACGTCAGTCCGGGCGGTCCGGTCGCGGGGAAGGTCGGTCGGTCGGATACTCGCCGTGAAACTCGAGACATTGCGCGCCACCACCACTCCGTTGCGATCGTAGATCACCCCGCGGAGTGGCTTCTCGGTTTCGACCCGCAGTCGGTTCGTGTCGGCACGTTCCAGGTATTGCGCGCCCGTGGCGACTTGCAGGTACCAGAGTTGCGCGATCAGGACGAGCCCGAGCGCAACCATCAGGGTCACGAACAGGATCGTCCGGTCAATCGAAAGCGACCGGCGTGACGGGAATGCAGGGGGCGCCGTCGTCATCGTCAGAGCCTGCCAAACCGCATCTGGATACGAGACCGGTCATTGTCCGTGAACTTGCGCACCACCCAATAGACGAGCGGTGTCGTCACGACATTCACGACCGCCGTCGGCGCAGTGACCGTTCGCAAGGTATCCAGCCACCAGTCGTTCGGGATCCCGAGCGAACGCAGCACGATCAGCAGGATGATCGCGTGCACGAAGGTCGCCACGAACACCGTGACCATCGGCAGCCACAGGGCATTCGGAAAGAGGTTGATATCCCCGGCACTTGACAGGAACGCGACAATGACCAGCACCAGCGACAAGGTGCCAAACGGAGTTCCGGAAACAAGGTCGAGCATCAGCCCGCCCATCAGACCCCAAGGCAGCGCCTCACGCGCGCCACGAGTCACCGCCCAGATCACCACGGTATCAAGAACCAGATCGGGACGCACCAGCCGGAAGCCGACTGCGGGAATGAGAGAGGACTGGATGATCGCGCATGCGAACAGCCAAAGGGGTGGAATCCACCAGCGTGTACCCATCTCCGTCCCTGCCTTCAGTTCTTGATCGGAACGAAGCCGCGTGCCACAAGGACGGTGAGCAGGCGCCGGATATCCACCAATGGTTCAACAATCGCCTGCTGGAACATGTCCACTTCGCGGGACCCCACCTGCACCACACGCCCGATCGGCAAGTTCCGGGGAAACGCCCCGCCGAGTCCAGACGTCACTACCACACTTCCGGGGGTCACCCGTTCCGATGGTGGGAGGTAGCGAAGCAGCAACCGCCCGTCTGGCATGCCGTTGACCACTCCTGTCGCCCCCACCATTCCGAGGATATACGCGTTCACCGAACTTGACGGATGCGTGATCAGCAGGACCGAACTTGTCCGTCGCGTGTGCGACACCACCCTGCCAGCCAAGCCTGCCGTCGCAAGCACCGGCATCCCGTCTTCGATGCCGGCATCACCACCTCGGTCGATGGTTGCGTACCCAGTGATTGCCGACTGGTCGAACCCGATGATCTGTGCTCCCACCAGCGAGAACCCGGGGTTCGCCTCTGCGTAGTGCAACTGTTCACGGAGTTCCCGGTTCTCAAGATCCGATGCCCGCAGCCTGATGTTCTCCCGGACGAGGTCATCAACCTGGTCCCGCAGGCGTGCGTTCTCATCACGAAGCGGGCGAACATCGGTCCATCCACCGGTTACACCAGACATGGCCTCGCCAACCTGGCTAGCCCTGCCCTGCATCGGTGCGACCACATTGGAGATGAGGTCGCGAGGTGTGTCAAGCCATCCCCGTTGCCCGGCGTACAACGTCAACGCCGCGACCGTGAGTGTGAGCGCCAGCCAGACAACGAGCTGACGCAACGACGAGGACATCTAACCCCCCCCACCCGGTTCATGAACCCTTCGCTGCCCGCGTGTCTCCTGGCGATCCCGGGTTGTCCCGACGGTACGGAAACCCTCACGTCGATGGTTCACCCTTAGCGCATCCGGTCCGCGGGCATCCGTGCCCGCATCTCGTTCGGATGTCAACGTGGCCGAGCGAAGCGCGTCCGGTCCGCAGGCATCCCTGCCCGCATCTACATCAAGCGGGGTGTCTGGGTGGGTACGCGCGATCGCCGGGCGTGCAAGTGGAACCAGCGAAGGAGAGGAACGAACATATAAATCAAGGGGCGCGGGGGTGTGACAAGCGAAGCGTATTCTCATCAGGGGCGATGGGGTGTGGGGTGTGATTGTGGGCACGGATGCCCGCGGACAAGTCCGGCGCCCCAATCCACCCGCTTCCCACTGCCGGGAACGACTGCTACACCTGCCCGCGGCGGGTGGGGAGTGGGTGGGGTAGGCTAGGTCGCCGGGCGTGCCGGCGAAATCCCTACTGACGAGCCCGGTGGTCACGTGCGCAGCCGGGCGTACGGATCCGCCACGAAGACCTTTCGGTACACCTCAAGGTTCTCCAGACACGCACCGGTCCCTCGCACCACGCACAACAGCGGGTCTTCGGCAATGTGGACGGGAATCTTCGTCTCCTCAAAGAGACGCACGTCCAGACCCCTCAGCATTGCGCCGCCACCGGCAAGAATGATCCCTGTGTCCATGATGTCAGCCAGAAGCTCCGGCGGGCATTCCTCGATTGATCGCTTCACTGCATCGACAATCAGACCAACCGGCCCGGCGATTGCTTCGCGGATTGCCCCGTCGGTGACCTCGATTTCCTTGGGCAGACCGGTCGCGAGGTCCCGGCCCCGCATCAGGGATCGCAGGACCGTCGAGAGACTGTGGGCAGACCCCACCGTCATCTTCGTCTCTTCCGCGGTTCGTTCCCCGATGAGCAGGTCAAACTCCCGCCGGGCGAACTGGGTGATCTGCTCATCAATCTCGTCACCACCGATGCGGATCGAATGGGAGAGCACCACTCCACCCAGGGAAATGATCGCAACCTCGGTGGTGCCACCTCCGATGTCAACAATCATGCTCCCAGCCGGTTCGTGAACCGGCAAGCCCGCACCAATCGCGGCGGCCATCGGTTCTTCAATGAGGTACGCCTCGCGGGCACCAGCATTCACCGCGGCATCCTGGACAGCGCGCTTCTCCACTTCTGTTACGCCGGAAGGCACACCGATGATGACCCGGGGACGCGGCGTGATCGGGAAACGGTCATGGACCTTCCCGATGAAATACCGGAGCATGTGTTCGACGGTTTCGAAGTCCGCAATGACCCCGTCACGCAGCGGACGGATAGCCACGATGTTCGCCGGCGTGCGTCCGACCATTCGCTTGGCTTCGGTCCCAACCGTCAGGACGCGGCCGGTTCGCTTGTCCATCGCCACAACCGACGGTTCGGAGATCACCACACCCTTGTTGCGGACATACACCAAGGTGTTTGCGGTCCCCAGATCAATGCCAATGTCCTTGGAGAACAATCCAAGGAACGCGCTCAACGGCCCGGACATCATTCTGCTCGTCGTGAACGCTTCGGCAAGCGCATGTACATCAAGGGTGGCCAAGCGAAGCGTATTTTCATCAGGGACGATGGGGTGTGCCAAGCGAAGCGTATTTTCATCAGGGGCGATGGGGTGGTGAGGCATCCCCTCTCCAGCGCCCGCAGGTCAGGGGCAATGCGTGGGGACTTGCCCACCGCACCATCGACCGGGACCGGCGTTTCGTCGCCCGCTCCGAACGTTCGCGCGGAAGCGACGCCCGTCCGGCAAGTGTACCTCTCACGGTCCCACAGTCCCGCGGCCAAACCCTCTTTTCCACTTCTTGCTGCGGGGAAGTCGCGTCCGGTGGGATCAATAAGCGAAGCGTCTTGCAATCAGGAGCGATGGGCTTCGTGAGCGCAGCGAACATGTAAATCAGGCGGGGTGGGGCGATGGGGTGGTGTGGGATCACTTGCCGGTACGCCCATGAAGCTCATACGCCGCACCGTACTGTTCCGGCGTGTTCAGGTTCAGCAGCGCCATCTCGTCACCAGTGTCAAAGTTGTGAACCATGGCCTCGTGTCGCGCAATCACCGCTCGCAAGCCAAGCGTGGCTTCTTCAATGCCGAATAGCTCGTCGCGCAACAACGGAGAAAAGATCGTCGGATGACCACGACGCCCCAGGGCACCGGCAATCGTCACCAAGCGGCCATCATTCCGGCCAGTGCCCTCCATGTGATTGGCCACGACCGCCTGGATTACCGACGCCGGACGAGGTTGGTCAACACCGGTCACGAGCGTGTGCCGACCCACGGGAACACCGCTCAATCCCGCCACCACCGATCCCGACTTCCCAGCTTCCCAGTCACGATTGACCACAATCGTCACCCGCCGGTCGGCGGGGACCGCCGCCATGACCTCATCCGCACGATGACCGACAACCACCACGATACGTTCCAAGCGAAGCACATATCCGTCGTGACCATGATGGGCTTGATCCGGCGGGACGCGCAGGAGTTCCGAGACCACATATGACGCGAGTGGTTGACCCTGCCACGGCAGGAGTGCCTTGGGCGCCCCCATCCGTGTCGATGCCCCCGCCGCCAAGACCACGGCCACTACCGGCCACACGCCGCCCTCGTGAGGAACGAACCCATGCATCAAGGGGCGATGGGGTGTGGGGGAGCGTAGCGCATCTACATCAAGGGGCGGTGGGGTGTGGCCTGAGGTGCTATCCATCGTTCCGCATGGTACTCGGGAAATCCGGTAATGCCTGACCAAGCCGGCGCCGTTGGGTCCGCATCGGCCACCAGTCCCGATGAGACCAACGAACATCTACATCAAGGGGCGATGGGGTGTGGGGGGTGTGAGTCAACCGTCGACGTCACTGTCGTCGTCGTCAGTTACAACTCCCGCAACTGGTTGGAGCGGTGCCTCTCCCCCGTGGTCCACCAATCGGGCGACGTTCTCGGACTCGAAGTGATCGTGGTTGACAACGCATCCACCGATGGGTCCGCCGCGTTCGTCCGGGAACGTTTTCCGGGTGTCACCGTCATCGAGAGCAATGTCAACCTCGGTTTCGGCGCGGGGTGTAACCGTGCCTTCGCCGTTGCAAGAGGCCGGACCATCATCCTCGTCAATCCGGACTGCGAACTCCAGCCAGGCGCGATCGGCGCCCTGCACACGTTCCTCCAGAACCACCCCCGGATCGGTGCCGTCGGCGGTCGGCTTGCGTACGGCGACGGGTCCTTCCAGCATGCCGCGTTCCGGTTCCCGAGCCTGGCGCAAGTCTTTCTGGACTTCTTCCCATTGAATTGGCGGCTGACTGAATCTCGATTGAACGGTCGCTATCCGCGCGCAATCGACACCACGGCATTTGAGTGTGATGCCGTGCTCGGCGCGCTCATGGCCATTCGTCGAACCGCTATCGCGGGCACCGGAGGTTTCGACGAACGCTACTTCATGTACGTTGAAGAGATCGATTGGTGCAAGCGTCTCCGCGCGTTCGGATGGGAAGTCTGGCACTGCCCCGACGCCATTGGGATCCATCATTCTGGCCAAAGCACGCGTACCGTCGCGGCCCGCATGTTCGTGGAGTTGCACCGGAGCCGCCTTCACTACTTCCGCCGGTACTGGCCACCGGCGACCGTTGCCATCGCCCGGGTGATCATATGGATCGGGTGTGCCCGGGAAATCATGCGCCTGAGACGTCGTGCCCCGGACGACGCGTCGCGTGAACGGATCCGCGGGTGTCGTGAGGTGATGCGCCTTGTCGCCTGATACCCAACCAGCACCGGTCGATGACCGGCACGCGCACGGCAGTGACGCTGCAAACGATAGCCGCATCATCGCCTGCATCCTGACCCGCAACGAGGCGAGGCACATCCAAGCGTGCCTCAATTCCGTGTCGTGGACCCACGCCCAGATGGTTGTCGACTGTGGCAGTACAGATGCCACCGTCGACCTCGCCCGCGCCCGGGGGGCAATCGTGTTGCATCGAGACTGGGATGGGTGGTCCGCGCAACGGACCTTCGCGATCAATGAAGCCTTCCGCCGGGGCTACCGGTGGATCTTCTTTGTCGACGCGGATGAACGCGTTCCACCAGAGTTATCCACCGAAGCGACCCGCGTCGTCGAGGCAAGTGACGCAGCCCACGCCGCCGGTGACACAACCGCGCCAGTCGGGTTCTGGGTGCCCCGACGAAACATCATCGCCGGCAAATGGGTGCGCCATGCGGGTTGGGATCCCGACTACCAGCTGCGACTGTTCCGCACGGATCGCGGGCGCTACGACCCGGCGCGACCCGTTCATGAGCTCGTCCTGCTTGACGGCCCAGACGCCCACCTCGAGGCGCGCCTCGTTCACTACAACTACGACGACTGGCAGCACTTCTGGATCAAGCAACAACGGTATGCACGCATCGAAGCCGCCGCCCGCGTATCCCGTGGACACCGTGTCCGACCCCACAACTTCATCCTGCAACCCTGGCGCGAGTTCTGGCGACGTTACGTCACCCTCGAGGGATGGCGATCCGGAACACACGGCATCATCCTTGCCATCCTGCTGGCAATCGCCGAATTCCAGACCCTTCGCCTTGCCTGGGCCAACGCAGCGTCCGCGAACCAGGGGCGCGGCGGTGGGGGCTCTCGCTTCCACACCCCACGCTCTCACCCCACCCCGTCGCCCCCTCTATTTGTATGTTCGTTCCTCACAAAGGCCGGATTTATAAGGTCGCTGCGCTCACGAAGCCCATCGCAACAGTCGAGAGGGCTATCTCCACCCTCTCACGTCCCCGACCCAGTGCCGTCTGACCTGCCCGATTTCGGTAACGATCCGCCGGACACCGTCGCCGTAATCGTCAGTTACAACGTCGCTCCCCTCCTGCACGAATGTCTGGCGTCGATAGCCGAAGCGGCCGAAGCGGGAGGCATCACCGTCCATGTCGTGGTCATTGATAATGCCTCCAGTGACCACAGCATCGAAGTCGCCCGGGCCAACCGAAATACCACGGTAGTCGCCAACACGCGCAATGTCGGATTCGGCGTCGCCTGCAACCAAGGGATCGCCATTGCCCGGGCGATCGGAAGCGAACACGTTCTGTTCCTGAACCCGGATGCACGCCTCGCACCCGACGCTCTTGCTGCGCTCCGTACTGCTCTTGAAACCAGTCCAAGACATGCCATTGCCGGTCCGGACCTCCGGTTTCCCGACGGGCGACCGCAGCCTTCTCGCAGACGCTTCCCAAACCTTGCGACCCTCCTGGTGGAAAGCACTCCCCTCCAATGGCGCGGAGGTGGCCTAGATGGATCACCTCGATGGCCCCTTATCGAACCAATCATTCGCCGGTACCAGTGCGCTGACCTCGCCGATGTCCCCGGGACAGTCGACTGGATCTCCGGTGCGTGCCTGCTCATCCGGGTAACTGCGCTCGCCGCCGTCGGGGGCTTTGATCCAGCATTCTTCCTCTACTTCGAGGAAACCGACCTCGCGCACCGATTGCGACAGTCCGGGTGGACCTGCACCTTCACACCCGAGGCCCGGGTGTTTCACCATAGATCCCAAAGTGCAGACCAGAACATCGGCGCGCGCGACCGTCACTACTACGCCAGCAAGATGACGTATGCGGCACGCACTCTGGGAACCCCCCTTGCCACCCTCGTGCGCGCCGAACACGTGGTTCTGTTCGGTGTGGAGGCACTCTGGCAATCATTCCGGGGAAACCGTGCCGGCGCCCGCCGGTACGTGGCCCTTGTTCGGAACCTTCTCGCGTAGACCATTCGCGTCACTGGGATCACCCAAGCGTGAACACCTCGGAGATGGCGGCAATCACCTCGTCGACGTTCGGCCAAATCACTCCCTCAGGAGCGACGGGACCCGTGTTGGGAAGCGCAACTAAATCAGGCGAGGGGGCTGCGCCGGCCAAACGCAGCGTATGTAAATCGGGTGAGGGGGTGGGGTGGTGAGGCCATGAAGCGCCAGGTGTACCCCCGCACACCCGCACGTTGGGACCACGTGGCCGCCAGACCGCGGGATCTGTCGGTCCGAAGATTGCGACCGTGGGCACCCCAAGCCCTGCAGCGAGGTGCGCAATGCCCGAGTCGTTTGCAATCACTCCACACGCAGTGGCAAACAGGCGAGCGACATCCGCGAGCGAGCGACCACGGATCACCCGGACCGTCTGGGGTGACATCGCCGAGGTGATGGCCTCGACCGCCGCGCCATCCGCCTCTCCCTCGAGGACCGTCACCTTGTACCCCTGCCCCACCAAATCGCGGATCAGTGCGTGCCAACTCAGGGACGGCCAACACTTCCTCGCACTTCCGCTTCCGGGATGCACCACAACAAAACGACCACCGGCAAAGACTTCGGTGCGAGACCAATGATCATCAAGCGGCGAACCCAGACCCGGTTGCATGATCCACGCTGAGGCATCCCATCCTTCTGGCAAGGCACCGCCGAGCGGTTCGATAGTGCTTGCGAGCCACTCGGAAACATGCGCACGAATACCCGCCGGAGGAAACGGAGGTGCAACGACCACGCATCCCACACCCCGCGCCTTTAGTCGGTCAGCGATAGCAAGTCCAGATTGGGTCCACACCACTGCGTGCGTCACCGACGCCCAACCAAACCCTTGCACTTCGGCAGAACGGTAATTGCCGTCGATCTGGGCGGGACCATCACCGCCGAGATAGAGATCGGCGATTGATTGGCTGTCAGGGCGGATGATCCTTAGAGGCCCAGGCACCGATGATGCGATGAATTGGGCCGGACCAGATGGCGCAGCCACGACAATCGAAGCGGAGGGGTTGGCTCGCCGGATGGCCTGCCAGGAAGGGATGCCCAGCAGTACATCGCCAAGGGCACCGGACCGGACCCCAAGGATGGTCGCTGTCACCAGGCGCGTTCCATCATCGGCAACTGCTATGAACGGAAGGAGATTTTCTAGGAGACGACTTACGCCGGGTGGACGACTGCAACAACGAGGCCGTAGTCGACCGCCTGACCGTCCTGGATGCGCAGTTCAAGCCGACCAGCAACCGGGGAGACCACCTCCCCCGCCATGCCCAGTGTCTCGATCACGCCGATCGGCGCCCCGATTGCCACCGGAGCATCATCCGTCGCGAGGTTCGGTCCACCTTCGAACCGCGCCCCGTGGAAGAACCCTACCGAGGGAGACCGTATCTCGGTCAGACCTGGCTCGGCTGCAGCGTCCTTGGGAAAGTGGCCGACTTCGCCCACCGCACCTGCCGCTTCGGCACCACGTCGGGCCACGGTGGCGGTTTGAGCAACGCCACCAACCCCACGGACCACTTGGATCACTACGTCACCGTCTTCAAGCCTGACCTCCTCGACGGATGTCCGGGTAACGGCCGACATCACCACCTCAAGATCCTTCCGCAGGATCACTGCAAGGCGCGAGGTGTCGGAGTGGTCCGTAGGTGTCGTCATTGCCGTCCTGCCTACGCGCGTTCGATGTAACTGCCGTCGCGGGTATCGACCTTGATGCGGTCACCTGAATTCACGAACAGGGGAACCTGCACGACCAAACCTGTCTCCAGGGTTGCCGGCTTCGTTCCTCCGGTTGCGGTATCACCCTTGAACCCGGGATCGGTCTGCACAATCGACATAACCATGTTCAAGGGCAATTCCACGCCGATCGCTTCCTCACCATACAGGTTGATCTCCAACTGGATACCGTCCTTGAGGTAATTGACCGCGTCGCCGAGGATATCCTTGGTGATGGGACGCTGCTCGTACGTCTCCTGATCCATGAAGTGGTACATGTCTTCGTCGTTGTAGAGATACGTCACTGGACGGCGCTCAATGCGGATACGACGGAACTTCTCCGATGCGGAGAACGTCTTGTCGAAGATTGCCCCGCTGCGAAGGTCGCGCAACTTGAGGCGCGCCAACGCACCACCGCGCCCGATCTTGATGTGCTGGAACTCGACGATGCTGCAGATCTTGCCGTCGAGTTCGATTCCGACTCCCTTGCGGAGTTCGCCAACTGTGATCACGTTCGTCTGTCTCCAGTGATGTTCATGCGCACCCGGCGTCGCAGTGCACCCGGGGAAACGGGCGCGGAACACGCCGATGGCCAGCCATGCCGACGCACATCGTCCGTCCTGTACCGCCAAAGTGTACGGGTCTCCCAGACGGTCTCCGCCGCCTGGGCCGGTCCTCAGCCCGCTACGACTGGTTGCTTGTGCGCGGTAGTAAGGACTTGACACCGCTGTTCCCCGACTACCACGATGTCCTCGATGCGCACACCTCCCCAACCAGGCAGGTAGATACCGGGTTCGACCGTCACCACTGCCCCGACCGGGATCCGCGCCGAACCACGCTCGGAACTGCTCAGCCACGGCGGCTCATGAATCGCCATTCCAACCCCATGGCCCGTTGAATGGCCGAAGGACACCACCGGATCAAAACCGGCACGCCCGATGGTGTCGCGGGCAAGTGCATCGGCCTCTTTACCCGTCATTCCCGCCCGCAGCCCATCCTCGCAGACCAACTGTGCGGAAAGAACCGTCCGGTACACATTCCAGAATGTTGCATCCGGTTCCCCCACCACAACCGTCCGTGTCATGTCGGAACAGTAGCCGTCGACGACACACCCCATGTCGATCACGATCGGATCGCCCACCTGGATTTCGCGGTTCCCCGGTCGATGGTGAGGCATTGCGCCGTTCGGGCCGCTGGCAACGATCGTCGGGAACGAGAGACCAGTCGCACCTGCCTCCCGCATCACGACCTCAAGACGCCACGCAATCTCACGTTCTGTCATTCCGGGACGAAGTCCTGCGGTAACCGTTTCGATTGCCCGGTCACCGATCAGGACGGCACGGCGAATCTTCTCGACCTCAGAGGCATCCTTCACCTGCCGCAAGGGAACCAGAAGCCCTGACTCACCCACTATGGCGCACCCGGGGGCGTGTTCGGCCATCGAGGCCACCAAGCGCTGATGGCCATCGACAGTCATGTCGTCCGACTCGATTGCCAAGTGCGCGACACCGTGCTGCGACGCACGCCGTGCGATCGCCACCCAAGGCGACCCCTCCGGCTGGACGACGGTGAACGCCGGTGCCTGGACCGAAGCTTGCTCAACGTAGCGGAAGTCGGTAAAGATCACTGCATCCGTCGCCGACACAAGGACCTGACCCGCCGAACCGGTGAACCCGGTCATGTAGCGGCGGTTGTCCGCTTGCGTGATGAGAATTGCATCGATCGAACCCGATCGCGCGGGGTCGGCGTTCAGGGAGGCAAGATGGCGCCTCAATGCGGCCAGACGTGTCGCGCCCACGCCTGCTGAGTGATCGCGGTTGAGTTCTGTCATGCCGGAATGATATCCCCGGCTAGCTGGGCTTCTGGTACTTCACCCGGTTTGCCTCGTGTTCCCGAAGCGTCACGGCAAAGACGTGAGTGCCGTCATTTCTGACATCGTTCCGGACGAAGTACTTGAAGCCGCCTCCGTCGGGGGAGGCCATGGCACGGAGGGAGGCCGCTCCGGGGTTTGCTATCGGACCGGGAGGCAAGCCACGTTTCACATAGGTGTTGTATGGGGAATCGGGTGCAATCAGTCTCGGTGCGTCACGAAGGACGGGCCACCACGCCCCCGGTTTGCCAATGGCGTACTGCACCGTCGGATCGGCAAACAGGCCTTCCCCATCCCGGAAGCGGTTCAGATAGACCGACGCAATGCGTGCCCGTTCGGCGGGGACGGCCGCCTCACGTTCAACAATCGACGCAATCGTCACGATCTGATGAACGGTCAGATCGGGCAGACCCGTGCTGCTCCGGACATCTGCAACAAACTGCGGAGTGACGATCTGCCCGAACCGGCGCAGCATCAAGTGAATGATGTCATCCGCAGTCGTGTCATTCGGCAGGACCCGGTACGTATCCGGAAAGAGATAGCCCTCCAGCGTCGTACCTGCGGGTCGGGCTTGCAGGAACTCGTAGACGAAACTCGCCCGCCGGGCACTCAAGAGAAACTGTTCCGGATCAATCCCGGCCCCTAATGTCGCAATCGTCTCGGCCTGTTCCTCGAGGCGACGTCCTTCGATGAAGGTGAGCGACACCTCGCGCACCTTCGGTATCTGGAAGGCGTCGATGAGTTCATTCATCGACATGCCTTGCCGAACCTGGTAGGACCCGGCGAGCATGCGGTCCTCTGCACCTCGCCAGATGACGGCAATGCGGAAGAGCCGTGCGTTGGGGACAAGTCCCACCTCGGCCAGCCGCTCGGATATCACCGTTGCCGTGTCACCCGGTGCGATCACGAACGTCGTCTGCGCGCCCGGCGCAACGGTCGGGGCCGGGGTTGACCGCCCTATGGAAGCGGCGCGTGGCGCCACGGTGACATCGCCTACGGCCACCGTCGAAGGTTGCTGGTTACCCATACCCAACCAGATGGCGTCGAAGGCAAACCCACCTACTGCCAACAGAAACACAAACGCGATGACAATCCGTCCGCCACCGAAATCGCCTCCGCGTCGACGCGTCGCCTTGCGCCGGGCCGGGTCTGTCTCGACTGAAGGACGCGCGCGCGCTGCCCCTCCACCACCCTTGGTTCGCGGTTCCGCGTCGCTTTGTCTGGCCATCACCCGTCACCGTTTGCCGTCCATCCCGGGATCAGGCAACCCGAGGATGTTGGCCTAATTGTCCCCCGTCCGGTCGTCAAGTGCATCCGTGAGAGCATCTTCAAGCCTGCGTCGTTCGTCGAGGTATGCCTGAAGCAGGACCGTTGCCGCCAAGGCGTCGATCCGACGCCGGCGTGCCTCCCTCTCTCGAGCCGATGGTATTGGGCGAAGCCGTGCCCGTCGCCCTGTCGAAGACCCATCACCCAACGCGTCGACATGTCCACCGGCCAGATCCACAGCCGTCGCCATTCGGGAAGCGTCCTGCGAAGTGTTTCGCTCGTCCCGGAATACCATCGGCAATCCGGTATGCGCCCCAATTCGCGTCGCAAGCAAACGAATGTCCTCTGACCTTTTCGTCGCCTCTCCCTGAAGCCCCAGGGGCACGCCAACCAAAATTGAGGTCGCGCTGCGGTCGCGCACCACCGAACTTATTCCATCGAGAGTCGATGCGAGGTCGGTGCGGATGATCACACCGACTGGCGATGCCAACAGTCCGGTTGGGTCACTCGCCGCAACTCCAATCCGACGATCACCGACATCCAGGGCAATGATGACGGTCATCACTGGTCCGTGCGGCAAGCAAGCCCGGTCACGTGAAAGGGCAGCCTACCGAAGGAACGGTCACGGCAAAGTACTTGCCGGAGAACGTGTTGTCACCGAAATCCGCCACCCAAGTCCCGGCAACGTCGACTTCCATTCCGGCCACGCCTCAAGACGAGTGGACGCAGCCCCGGTGAGCATTCGCAGGTACGCCCGGCCTTCATCAGGAGTAAGTCCAGTAATCGCCGCCCGTATATCGGAGGCACTGAAGACCGGAACCACCGATGCGGTGGCCCTGGCGCGAACCTGCACCTGCCCTGTGACCGTCTCAAATGATCCGACTTCCGGGGTCTGCACACGCGCCGTTCCGGCCACCGCAGCAAATCCCGGACGTTCCTGAGCGATGCGGTTGACCACCGCACCCTGCGCAAGTTCCTGCACATCCGCAAGTGTGAAGGTTGTGACAGCGTACCGAACCTTGACGGTGGCTTGAACCGATGTAGCCTCGTCGTTCTCGTTCTTGCTGTACGTAACCTCGGAAAGCGAAATCAGCCCACCGGGTCCAATACCGGTCGCACCCGGGGTCGTCAGCGGCACCACCACTTCCTTTTGAGGATCGATGGATACCGACTTGACTTGCGACGACAGCTTGTCCATGGCAGATTTCTGGGCATTCTCCTGGGCACGTCGCCGGTCGTCCGAAGTGACGAAGGTGATGGCACGATCGGTGCCTCCCCGAAGGGCCGCGTCATTCTGGACATCCAACTGGCCTGCAAGCGGGCCTTCAATGGCCACAATTTGCTGTTTCTCCACATTTCCGGCGACACCGCCGGCAAGAGCCTGGATAGGGACACGGCTAAGGGCAAACCTGCGTGATGTCCCCGTGAAGGTTGTGCCCGCCACTACCACATCCACTTGTGTCGCGAACCGCTGCGACCCTGCAAGGACAACCGTCCCCTTCGGCACAGTGATCACCTTCTCGGAGCGATTAGTGAACACCGCATCGCCCGAGGCACTCCCATCTTGAACCGTGC
>BJHB01000003.1:0-33008 GCA_014191415.1 Chloroflexota bacterium | reverse complement strand
ACAACGTGCAACTGGGACCCGGTTTGGTGGTGAAAACTACAGCATCGGTCATGTTGGCTGCATCGACGATGTCTGGCATGACCGGCCAAGTGTCTCAGCGATGGCGGTCGGTGACCAACTTGTGGGCATGGTGTGGGAAGGGCACGCGGATGGCCAACCACCTTGCGCCTATCCCTCGTGCTCCCCACCTGATATCGCTTGCATGATTGTTATGTTGCGGGTATACATCTTGCAACAGATTGTGGAGGTGATGGCGTGCCGAGATACCTGAACAAGGCCATGATCATTGGAAACCTCGGGCAGGATCCCGAACAGCGCGTCCTGCCAAGCGGGGATACGTTCACCACGTTCTCTGTCGCCACCACACGCCGGTGGACCAGCCAGCAGACCAACGAGACCCGCGAACAGACGGAGTGGCACAACATCGTTGCCTGGCGTCGCCTCGGCGAGACCTGCTTCCGGTACCTGCGTCGCGGCAGCCTTGTCTATATCGAAGGTCGCGTCCAGACACGGTCGTGGGTGGATGCGGAGACCGGCAAGAAGATGTCGCGCACCGAGATCAACGCATCGTCGATGAACATGCTTGAGCGCAGGCCCGATGACAGCCCCACTACCCGTCCCGGGCCTGAGGGGAACCCTCCCATCCCCATCGACCGGAGACAACGGCAGGGTCCCGGTTCCACATCAATCGGGCGCACCATGCCGGTACCGCATCCCGCCCCTCCTGCTCCCTATCCGGAACCACCGGAAGACGGGTTTGGTGACGACGACGACTTCCCGTTCTGACCGGGTCCGGGTGAGGCGGGGCATTTGGGTCCGCGGGTATCCGTGCCACTTTCATCGGGGGGGAACCACCGCCACCCCACGGACCCCTGCCGGCGGGGGCGCCGGCGCTCCCAGGGCGGTGATGGCCCCGGTCGGGACGCCCCAGGGCAGGCCTCTCCTACGCCCAGCCACGCTTGGGTATGCATCCATATCTTCGGTGCGCCTCGGGAGCGACAAGGAAGATGCGGACACGGATGCCCGCGGACCACGGCGAAACCCACCCCACGGACTGCTGCCAATGACGGTGCCGGCGCTCCCAGGGCGGCACCCTCAACGTGGAGCACGGCGGACTTCACTTGGTGGCGGGATGGAGTGTTCAACTTTGCAACGCCAGTGGCCTCCGGGGGATTGGCGAACCCGCATAGACTTCTCTGGCATGGCTTGGGCCGAACAGTGCCATGGGCGCCATGTGGCGTCCGGGGCTTGCACTGGGTGGCTTGTTGCCGGAGGGGATTACCGAATGAAGAACTTGCGCAGCGTGGCCATCGCCGGGGTGATGGCATTGGCACTGCCTTCGCTTGCGATGGCACAGGCACCGACCACCCTCACCATCCCGTTGGCCTCGAACAACAACTCCGGCGTGACCGGGACCGCGGTCATCACCGACATCGGCGGGGGCAAGTCCAAGGTCGTCCTGACCATCTCGGGTGGCAAGACTGCCACGACAGGTCCGGCACACATCCACTCGGGCAAGTGCCCGGAAGTGGGCGCCGTCGTCGCTCCCCTGACCAACCTTGCCAATGGCACCTCAACCACGGAAGTGGCGGTTCCCATCTCGGCGATGATCGGCGCCGCCCACGCCATCAACCTGCATGAGACCGGTGTCAGCGGCGTGCCCGGCTACGTGGCGTGCGGCAACCTGGTTGCCACGCCAACCGCAATGCCCGCCACCGGCTTCGGCACCCGCACCATCGCCCTCGGTGGCGCCGCCGGTGCCGTCATCCTTGGCGGTCTCGGCGCAGGCATCTCGATGATCCGCCGTCGCGTCATCGCATCGCGCGGCTAATCCTCGCAAGGTCGCGACGGTTCCCGGGCACCTCGCCCCGGGGCCGTCGCCGTACCGTACAACCATCCGGATGCGTCGACGCGCCGCCCTCGTCGCCACAATCGCTGCCATCCTCGCCCCCGGTATTCCCGGCGGCCCGGCAACGGTGCACGTGTCCCGCGCGGCGCACGCCTCGACCGGTACTGGTCAGGACACGTGGCCCGGAAACGTCGGGGACACGGACGATGACTCGACGCGCCAACCGGATATCGGTGTCGCTTCCCGCACACCCACCGCGATCAGGCTTGGACGCCTCTCCATTGGTGCCAAGGTCACCGAGCTCGGCATGGACAGTTCTGGTGCTTGGCAACTGCCGGACGAAGGCGTGGGGTGGTACTGGTTCACCGCAACCCCGGGCACGCCGGGCAACGCGGTGATGGTGGGGCACTTTGACACCTGGTGGGGTGGCGATGGCCCGTTGGCCCGCCTGCACGAGGCACGCGTTGGTGACCGCATCGACCTTGACGTGACCACGCGGACGGCCAGTCCAGAGAGTGGTGCCCCCGATGGGACGGGCGAGGCCGTTGATGTGACCGAGACGCTCACCTATGCCGTGGCAACCTCGCGACTGGTGGACCGCACCGATATCTCGCCGACGGCTCCGACGGATGACGAACGCCTGACCTTGGTGACCTGCGCCGGATGGTGGTCGTTCACCCTGAACGACTACACGATGCGCCGGGTGGTGACCGCACTCCGCACCACGTAGGACCAGCCGCCCATCTCACATCGTGGTGCCGGGTCACGCCTTCCAGGGCTGGGGCAGGCCCATCACGCGGAGTTCGTGGTTCAGGAGGCGGGCCTTGAGGTGCAGGCCTCCGCCGAAGCCGGTAAGGGTGCCATCGGTGCCAATCACCCGGTGGCATGGCACGATCAGCGGGACCCGGTTGGTGGCGTTGGCCCGTGCCACGGCCCGCACTGCAGTTGGCCGTCCGAGGGCGCGCGCAAGCTGCCCGTAGGTCCACGTGTCGCCAAACGGGATGGTTCGCAGTCCCCGCCAAACCTGTTCCTGCCACGCGGTGCCGTGATGCCACGCAATCGGCAATGCATCCAGTGCACCGGCCTCACCCTGCGTCCATGCCTTGATCGCGCGTCGCACGGTGCCCGTCTTCGCGTCGTCCCGCATGGTTGTGGCATAGCCATCCCGCACGAGTTCATCGAGGAAGGTGCGCGGGTAGGACCCCTCGATGAACTGCAGGGCGAGTACCGCGCCGTGGATGTCGGTGGCGAAGTGCACCGGTCCGGCGGGTGTCGGGGCTTCGTCGAGAAACGCCACCGCGGGTGTACCGGACGCGTCTCCCGCTTCACCCGGCTGGTGCAACTCGGCTGGGGAGTTCGGCAAGGCGTCGTGGGGTGAACCGGGTGCTTGGTGCGATGGCGTGTGGTGGGGGTGGTGGTCGGTGGTCATGCCCCATGGTGCCACGACCCGAGGGATGCCGGGAGGCGCGCATCGCCAATCCCTCACTCGTCGAGAAGGGAGAGCGGAGCCGGATTGCGCAAGCCCAGGTACGGATGCGCCTTGAACAGGTCTTCGCGCACCCCGAGGAATTGGTTCAGTTCCACGGTTTCGCCACGGAAGGGGTAGACGCCGGCGAGGATGCCCGATTCCTGCACCATCACCACGTATCCGTGTGCGGCAATGAAGCGTGCCTCGCGCCCGTCTATGGTGTCGAGTTCGAACAGGAATGCCGGAGGGGGGATGTTGCACCGGGAGGCAAAGTCGCCTCCCCTTCGCACGAACATCTCCAGTGAGACGGGCAGGCCATAGACATCGCGCCTCGTTGGGGATGACACGATGCAGCCCGTGAAGTCGCGCGTGGTCAGTCCGAACTGGTCGATGAAGCGCAGCCGGCCGTAGTGTTCCTGGAACAGGTGGAACGGCACCAGACCCGCCTGCCCGGACATGATGACGAGGGGTTCGTCCGGAACGGCGTCCACGTAGAAGTCGATCACCGGTCGGATGGCATTCAGGAAGATCAGGTCGCGGTAGTGGGTGCGGTTCTGCGCCTCGAACCATGAGTACGGGGCGGTGTCTGTCGGGAAGGAATCGCGGGAGGCGCGGTCTCCAAGGACACTGGAGGTGGACCACACCTGCGCAAAGAGGCATGAGGTGAGGATGTTGAGGACCACGATGGTGACGATGACGGCGTCGCGCGTGAGGACAGGGCCGTACCAGCAGAAAGCGAGGATGATAGTGGGGGCGAGGATGGGCACAAAGAAGCGTCCGCCTTCCATCCAGTCGCCCCCGGAGGTCAGCACGAAGAGGATGTGGATGGCCACGAAGACGGCGAGTGGTGCCATGCGCGACCGGATCGGGTCGGGTCGGCGGATGCCCCGGGCGAAGGCAACGATCATGACCAGCGTCAGCACCGCAACGGGATACTGCCCGACGGTGGTGAGTGCGTAGGTGATGCCACCGGTGATGCGGTCCAGTGCGAAAGCCTGCGGGCCAACCTTGGCCGCGACTGGTTGGGGCAGGAGGCTTCCGAAGTACCACCAGCGCCAGGCGAACTGCATTCCGGTGAGTGAGGCGACGACGGCACCCATGCGGAGGTGTTCCCGCCACGCACGGCGCAGATGGATCTCGATGGATCCGGTGGCGACGAGGAACCCTCCGACGATGAGGAAGGTTTCCGGACGAACGGTAATGATTGCGGTGGTGGCAGCGGCGAATGCCAGTAGGCGCGCCCGGCCCGGTTTGAGGCGGTAGGCGTAGTAGGCAATCAGGAAGGCGATCGCGGTGGCGGCGTTGAGGGTGGTCTCGAGGCCGCCGAATGCCCAGTAGAGGAATGGTGTGGCCGTTGCGAGGTAAACCTGTGCCAGCGTGCGGGGTGTGCCAATGATGTCCGCCAGGCGCCCGATCAGCCAGATGGCGATGGCCGCTGCGCCCGCCGACACGGTGACGCCGAGGGTTGGCAGGTTGACACCGGTGACCGCGTGCAGGATCGCGAGGATGACGGTGTGGAGGAGGGATGAACTCTGTTCCACGCGATCGCCATCGTAGTTGACGATCTCGCCGAAGCGGGCGATGGCGTGAGCCGCCCAGTAGGTGATGAAGGCATCATCGCGCCCGGCAGACGGGAAGAGGAACCCTCCCACTGAGAGGAAGAGTGCGTACGGCACGACCGTCCACACGCGCCACGCCATCACCGGGGGAATGGAACTGCCCTCGTCGGGCACGGCGCGCGTGACGGGTTCAAGACATGGTGGATGAGACATGGCTGCGGCAAGCGTCGACGTGGCTGGCAAGGATCCCGGTGGACGATGACGGTGGCGGATGCCATGGGTTCAAGATACCCAGTATGGCGAAGGGTTTCGCAAGGACCGTCATTGGCGGGGTCTGCGGGAACCCTGGCCACCGTAGCGTCCGGTTCATCAGGCCTCCTGCATGTAATGCAGGTGTAACCGGGAACCAAAAATTGTTGCCCCGGCTGTCCATTCATTGCGCCTACACTCTAAATGCCGGTTAGCTCGCGAACAGCATTGCGACCAGCGTAGTACTCCTGTCAGCCACATCCCGGCGCCCGGTAGGTGCCGGACACACCCGGAGGAACAGAAGATGGCCTTGTCCCGTCGCGCTTTCGCATCACGCCTTGCCACGGTTGCCGGATCCATCGTACTTGCGCCAGTTGCAATCGCCTCGGCCGATGGGTGCTACGAGGACATGATCCCCACTGCCTACGGCGCCAAGCAGAACATTGTCCAGACGGCCATGCAGGCCGGTTCCTTCAACACACTTCTTGCAGCCGTCAAGGAAGCTGGCCTTGTGGAAGCGCTTTCGGGCGACGGAGCCATGACGGTCTTTGCGCCGACGGATGAGGCGTTTGCCAAACTCGGTGAAGACACCATCAAGACGGTCCTCGCGGACAAAGTCCTCCTGACCAAGATCCTCACCTATCACGTGGTGAGTGGTCGCGTGATGGCGAGTGACGTTGTGAAGTTGCAGACCGCACCGACCCTTCAGGGACAGAATTTGCGGATCAGCACGATGGGTGGCGTCCGGATCAACGATTCTTTGGTCGTCACTCCGGACATCGAGGCTTCCAACGGCATCATCCACGTCATCGACACGGTCCTTATCCCGGCGTAACACCGGTCTTCCACGCGGGCACGGACGGGCATCCCAATCCGTCCGTGCCTTTTTAGCAACGACCACCAGTTCCGGTCCTGGTATTCAGATCACCGTGACCTGATTGAAAGGTCTACTGACATACCTTCCACTTGCCACGCATGGTACGTAGCCACCGCGACGAAGGTGTCGTGCTTGATCGCCAACACCCTGCAGGACCACGTGCGCAACCGCAGTAAGGTCTCACCAGATCATCAAATGGCAGCAAAAATCTGCTTGGTGTTGCATCGCCTGTGAGACCGCCCAAGAGATGTTGTGTTGGCCACCCAACCACTCGCCGTGGCCCGAAGCGGGATTGATCTTTGCACGCTATTGCCGTTCATAGACACTCGGCAGCATGGCGGGAAGTCCGATGCGATCACCCCGGTGGCGTGTGCCGGAACAAGGCCAGTCGTGTGAAATATCACCTTCTGCATCGCACCTGACAAATCATGGTGAGGCAGCCACTGGTTCATTCCTCATGACCCATTGACGCAAACACCGGACTGGTGGGTTCGCGCGCGGATGCACAAGGCGCCGCGCCCAAGGTGATACAGACAGGGATGCCCGCGGACGAAGTCGCAGGAACCTACATTTTTTCAGTTCGCACCCGTGCTATCTTTGCAGTGATCCTGGCGGGATGTTGTCCGCAACGAGTTCGGTACCCGTCACGTGCCGGACAGGTCGGGTGGGTCGCGCACGATGAGGTGCATTGATGAGTTCGCATTGGCGTCGCGCTTTGGTGGCAGGGTTGGCAGTCCTGGGAATCGGCTTGGCGCTGGTCCCGACCGTTGCCGACGCGGACTGCCGTACCTACCGCTCATCAGGCAGTTCGTGGGCTACGACCACGTGTGACGACGGTTCGTCCTCGCGCACGTACTACTCCGGCAACTCTGCCACCACGAACTACAGTGACGGCAGCTATGCGCGCACGTACCAATCAGGCAACTGGACCACAACCTCCTACAGTGATGGCCGCACTTCCCGCACGTACCAGTCCGGGAACTGGACGACCACCACATGGGATGACGGCACCACGTCGCGAGGCTACCGGTCGGGCAACTGGGGCACGACCACCTACGACGATGGCAGTTCGGCGCGGACCTACTTCTCCGGCGACAACGCCACGACAAGCTTCGTGTCGCCATATTCCGGCAGCGGCTACGACCAGCGAGGGACCGCGCGCGCCCTCAACCCCTATGCCCTGCCGTCACCGACACCCCGCCCGACCACCTATCGCGCACCTGCACCCCGCTACGGCACCATCGGTTCGGGCCGGTAGCCACGGCCTACTGCGGAACGAAACCACTCGCAGATGGTTCGGGTGACGGACGTCCTGCTCGGATTGGAAACAGGCGGACGGCTCGGCCAGGGATGTGGCCGGACTACTTGTTTTGGTGCAGGGTTCCTTAGCGAGCCGGCTTGTAGCTTGGCGAGGCATGCTGTGCCTTCGTCAGGGCACTCACCCACTGGTGGCCGTCGAGAAGCTTGGTGGTCTTGGCGGCGCGCAACGCACCACCGGATGCCAAGACCAGTGCGAACGCCGCCATCGCCTCGTCATCTGGTGCCTCGCAAATGCAAACGACGTCGTGGTCGCCGAAACTGTAGCCAGCCGCCAGAACCTTGATCCCCAGTGACGCACCGACACTGCCAGTCACTGCAGCAATGCGGTCCGATGGGTTCTTGATCTGCGCGGCGATCGATTCTGCGGTGTACGACGCCTCGTACAGGTAGAGTGCCATGATGACGTTCCTTTCAGCATCCAAGGCGCAAACAGGTTACACATCAGTTTTTTCAGCATAATCCTGTCTTCAAGTACGGTCAAGTACGAGCATGGAAAGCAGGCACTTCCGGTGTTTGAGAGTCCGGTCGCGTCAAGTCGTGCCACCCGCCGGGTACGATGCCACGCCACCGGTGATGATCCGGTAGCACTACGGCATCCCATGCCAGAAAGGGTCTCGATGAAGGTCACTGCGGTCAAGCCATATCTGGTGCAACCGCCCACAGGCAAGCCAGTCTGCTTCGTCAAGGTCGAGACCGACGCAGGCATCCACGGATGGGGCGAGAGTTACACCGTCAACGCCCACGAACGTGCGCTTGAGGCCCTCTTGCACGACCTTGCACCGTTCCTGATCGGCCGGGATCCGTTCCATATCCGGCATTTCACTCAGGCAATCTATCGGGACGTGGCAATCAAGCGCGGCGGTCTCGACCTTTACTGTGCGCTGTCGGGCCTCGAGATTGCCTTGTGGGATATCGTCGGCAAGGCCCTCGGCACACCGGTCCGCAACATGCTTGGCGGGCCAGTACGTGGGCGCATCCGGTGCTACGGCCATCTCGTGGCGCAGGCTGATGGCCTCACCGGTCCCGCCGGACTGGCCCGGCGGGCACGGCACACCCTGGAACTCGGGTATTCCGCCATCAAGTTCGATCCCTTTCCCGGCCCGTGGCAGACATGGGTCGAACGCGACGTCGAGCGGACGGCCGTGGAAAATGTCGCGGCCGTACGAGAGGAGGTTGGCCCCACAGTCGACATCCTGATCGAGGTACACCGGCGTCTCGCACCGCGTCACGCCATCCATGTGGCGAATGCGATTGCCAAGTACGACCCGTTCTGGTTCGAGGAACCGACACCTGCCGAGAACCTTGACGCGACTGCCGAGGTGCGCCAGAAAATCTCCATCCCGGTCGTCGTGGGCGAAACGCTCTACACCAAGCACGATTTCCGGGAGGTCTTCGACAAGCGCGCCGCCGACATCATCAATCCGGACATCTGCAATGTCGGGGGCATCCTCGAACTCAAGGAGATCGGGGCGATGGCGGAGGCACATGCCGTGGCCGTCGCGCCCCACGGGAACAACAGCACTGCCATCGGCCTCGCGGCGAGTCTGCAGGTGGCCGCCGTGATGCCGAACTTCATCATCTTCGAACACTTTGCCGGGTGGGACCGGTACGCGGCCGAACTCTCACCCGATCCGATCGTGCAGGTTGGTGGCTACCTGCCGTTGCCGGAAGGGCCCGGGGTCGGCATGGACCTGCACGAGGACGCCTTGGCGCGCTATCCCTTCCGTGGTCCGCGACGCACCTCGCTGCTTCACCCAGACGACGAACGTCCGTGACCCCGCTTTCGATGGTGTCTGGTTAACCGGGAATATCGTCGAAAACGACGGATCACATCTTGGGAGCGCCGGCACCCTCGCCGGTCCCGCACACCTCGTCGCCATGCCTGTCGGGCCATGCCTGTCGATTGCCCCTACGTGTCAGGTCAGGGGTTGACGCCGTGCGCCCGGTTCGGTCTACCATCGTGGACATGTCCGGATCGCCGCCCATCCCGCACCAGTCGACTGCCTCACCATCACCCGAGGTGGATGCGTACATCAAAACCTGTCCCGAATCCTCACGCGCACGACTGATCATGCTGCGCGAGGCGATCCGGGAGGAGGCACCCCATGCGACCGAACGGATTGCGTATGGGACGGCCACGTGGCATGCCGGTGAGAACATCATCCACATCGGCGGGTATGCCCGGCATGTAGGTGTCTATCCCGGCACAGAGGCGATGACCGCCTTCGAAGACGAGGTACAGGGGTTCGTGACCTCAAAGGGGGCAATCCAGTTCCCGCACGACCGCGAGCTTCCCCTCGATCTGGTGCGTCGCCTCACGCGATGGCGTGTCGATCACATCGCCGCGAAGGGTGGAGGACGAGGCAAGGCATCGGTCGAATCGGTACGGGATCCCGGCCCGATCCATTTCGAGGCGACCCTGCATCAATCTGAGGCTTCGGGGGCCGCCTGCTTCGTGGATTTTCCGTGGGACCTGCGCGAGACATTCGGCAAGGGCAATCTGGTGCCGGTCGTCGCAACCTGGGATGACCGGGTGGATTACCGGGGCAGCCTCGCACGCATGGGTGGCGAACACGCCATGCTGCTGTGCCGGAAGGATGTGCTTGCGGAACTCGGCAAGGGCCCGGGCGAGGTAGTGCACGTGACAGTCACCCTGGACCTCGCACCGCGTGAGGCCGATGTGCCCGATGCCCTCGCCACGGCCATCGATGCCGAACCGGGTGCGCGCGCGGCGTGGGAAGCCCTCTCGCCATCGATGCGCCGCGAATTTGCCCTGTGGATTGCCGATGCCAAGCGCCCGGAAACGCGCGACGCCCGGCTATCCAAGGCGATCCCGATGATCCTGTCCCGCAAGCGCCTCAAGGGCTAGCCCGGACAGACGGTCTCCCTCGTCAATCTTTCCGGGCCACGTACCGGCTACGTACCGACCCGGTTGGTCAGGGTGTCCGCGTCGGACGGCGCGTGGCCGTGCGGGTCGGGGTCACCGTGGGTGTTGCCGTTGCCGTCCGGGTCACAGTGCGGGTCGCAGTGGCGGTCCGGGTCACCGTCGCAGTGGCGGTCCGGGTCACCGTCGGCGTCACGGTTGCGGTCGCGGTCCGGGTCACCGTTGCCGTCTTTGTCGCGGTCATCGTCGCGGTTGGGGTGGTCGTCACCGTCGGCGTGCGGGTGATGGTCGGGGTTGGCGTCAGGGTCTTGGTTGCCGTCCGGGTCACCGTGACCGTCGGCGTATTTGTAGTGGTTGGCGTCACCGTTGCGGTCGACGTCCTGGTAGGTGTCTGGGTGACCGTCGCGGTCATGGTCCGGGTCGGGGTGACCGTGACCGTTGCGGTGCGTGTGATGGTCGGCGTCGTCGTCACCGTCGAGGTAGGCGTGGTGGTCGGCAAGGCGGTCCGCGTCGGAGTGACGGTGACGGACCGGGTCACCGTCGGGCTGGCGGTGCGCGTCACGGTGCCGGCGGACTGTCCGAGGGCCAAGGTGAAGGCGGCATCCAGGTTCAGTCGACCCTTGCCATACGCGTTCGGGTTGGCACGGGTGGTGGTGTCGGCGGTTGCCGAACCAAGCAGGATGCTGATGACCTGTGCGCGTGTGAGGTTGGGGAAGGTCGAGAGAAGCACCGCGGCAGCCCCGGCGACGTGTGGTGACGCCATCGAGGTGCCGGATTCGTAGGCGTACGCAACCGGTTGACGCTTGGTGGTGACGAACGTGCTGTAGATGTTGTCACCCGGAGCGGCGATGCCAGCCGATGCCACGTAACTCGTCTGGGAGGAGAACTCCGCAACGACCCCGGTGCTTGAGGTGGCCGCTACCGGAATCAGCTTGCCCGCCCCGGCAGAGGTTCCCGCGTAGGCAGCTGGCCAGTCGGCATCGTTCATCATCGAACAACCGTTGAGTGACCACGAGGCACCACCGCAGTTCCCGGCGGAGGTGATGAAGACTACCCCGGCAATCGCAGCCGCGTCGATGGCGTCCTTGTCGGCTTGGGATTCCCCACCGCCAATGCTGAGGTTGATGACCTTCACGCCCTTCGAGACGGCCCAGTCGATACCCGCCACCACCCCTTCGTCGGTGCCACTGCCATTGGCATCCAGCACCTGGACCGGCACGATTTGCACCGGCCGGTCGCCCGCGACGCCCGCGACGCCGACGCCGTTGTTCGTTGCCGCGGCGACGATGCCTGCCACGTGACTGCCGTGGCCATCGCCGTCATTAGGCCAAGTGGCACTGTTGCCGGCGTTGTACGCGAGGCAGGTGCCACTGTCACACCGCCCCCACGTGCTGTTCGGCGCGAGGCGCGACACCAAGTCCGGGTGCGTGAGGTACACGCCGGTGTCCACGATGCCAACCAGGACAGTCGTACCGGCATTCAGTGCGCCCGCACGAGGCCAGACGGCACTGGCACCGCTGCTGACCAGTCCCCACTGGATCGAATACGACGGGTCATTGGGGGTGTTCAGGATGGCCGATGGTGCCGGGTTTGCTGGCAGGTCGGACCGTGAGGCGTCCATTTCGCCAACGCCGCGCATTTCAATCAGGGGCGATGGCGGGGGGAGGACGTCACGGCGCACGTGCCGGGCCACGACCTTTTCCGCCCACAGGACATCAGCTCGCCCTCGGAGGGTTGCAAGGGCGGCATCCAGGTCACCGGCAGGCACATCGACCGACTGGATATCGAGGTCTGGCAGGTTGGGGGTGACGGCAGCGGTTCGGACCGCCCGCACAGCCGCCCCGGGTGAGACGCCAAGAGCACGGACATATCCGGCGGCGCGCATCACCGGTGAGGGATGGGTGCGGTACAGGATGCGGGCGGTTGCACCCGCAGCCGTGGAAGCACCCGGGATTGCCGTTGGTGCAACATCACCGGCTGCCCTCGCCATCGGGGAAGCCCACATGACAGACAGGGTCAGGAGTGCGACGGCGAACCGGCCGACCCAGCGAACGTTCATCAACGACATTTCCTAGCGTGCCGATGGTACTCCGTGGGGGACTCGGGCAGTCGCTGATCAGTTTGAAACACTCATTGTTCGCCGCGCGTGACACCCGAATGCCGTGGGTTCGCCACCGTGGGCGCACGACATGGAGTGGTCGGGAAAAGTGGATGGAGGTCTGTCACACAGGCGATTGCGCGGTACCTATGAGTTCGAGATGCGTCGCGAAAACCGGACGGACGCACCCGGAGGTTCATGCAATGAGTGCAGGATCCAAGCCCCAGACACTTCCCCTTGACGACCAATCGCGCGCCGTGCTGGCCCAGGCGGCCTCGTTCGCCGCGCACGGACGGACGGATGCGGACGACGCGACCCCGGTGGTCGTATCCGGCCGGCACCTGCTAGACGCCCTCGAGGCCGGCGTACCCGGCGTAGCAGTGACGGTGGTACCGGGCGCACGCACGACCGCGCAGGTCAACGCCGTACTGGCAGCGTCGACGCGGATCGCGCATGAGGCAGGTGCGTCGGCCATCACGCCCGACCACCTCCGCGCCGGGGTTGCCGATCTCTTTGCGGCAGCCGGCATCAACGCCGACGCCCTGATGGCCACACGTGCCCTCGTGCGCCAGAACCACTAAGAAGAGCGCCGTGCCACCCAAGTGATGGCGTGGCACGGATTCCCCTTCTGATCACACCGGTTTCACAACCTTGCCCCATGGAGGTTTGCCATGATCCCTGAACCACTTGAAGCCCTCGGACGTGTTTTCGACCAACTGGAGATCAAGCACGACTTCGAGGACGAGCGCCTGCTGACCGGGTTTGGCGGGACCAACGCGCCCTATTCCATCTCCATCGTTGCCTGGCAGTCGGCCGAGGAGTGGTGGAACTTTGACCTGCGCGCCTACATCCGGACAGGTGGACGCCACGCCGGATCATTTCCGTTGATGGCCGTGTCCCCGCACCAGTTCGACGAAGCGCACCGCTTCCTCAACTACCTCAATGGCCGGTGGCTGACCGCCGGACATGCCTACATCGATCCCGATGACGGTGACATCTCCTTCCGATGGACAGGCCCGTTTCCGGCGGTGATCACCGAGGCTTTCGCCGATCATCTCCTCGGCGCAGTCTCGCAGATTGACCATTTCTTCCCGGAATTGCGGGCAATCATGGCGGACGGGATGACGGCGATGGGAGCGATTGCGTCGCACAACGCACGGGACGCTGCCGAACGCGAGTCCCGTCAAGACCCATCCGACGATGACGCGCAGGGGGACGATGACGACGAACCCGAGACCTTCCCCTTCCCGGAATGACCGCTTCCCCGCCCGGTGCGACCCGCCCTATTACTCTGGTGAACCGATGTGGGCGAGGGTCTCGGGACAGGGCTTGCCCCGGTAGAACCAAGCGAGGGCCCGGGTCAGCGCGGGATCGCCCGGGGCCACCTGAAGGAAGAGGGTCAGGCACGACCGGTATTTCTTGGCATCAATGTCACCGAGGATAAGCACCGGGTCAGTCTTGCCTGACGTCATCGTTGCCTCGACACATTCGCGCAGGCGGAGTCCGAGGATAGGGTGATCCCAGTACGCCCGCGCCTCATCCATTCCGGCAATGCCGTACTTCTTGGCAGTTGGACTCTTACCGAGCGAACGCAACTGGGGTAGCACGAACCACATCCAGTGCTCTTGCTTGTCCCCGGCGTGCAGTTCGGCGTGGGCGGTGTCGTAGACAGTCTTGCCGGAACTCCCAGCCCATGGGGCATCCTGCGCCACCACGAACCGGTTGAGGTCGAAAGGATCATTCGCCATCATGAAGTCCTCCATCTGCCAAGCGTTGCGTCTTCCAATCGGGGGCGACGTGGTCGGCAAGGCGACGCCTATAGTTGGCACTTGATCGCGCCTGTGCGAAAGAAAGGCAGGGAACGGCACCGTGAAGATCCTCGACCTCGTCACCCGAACATTCAGGTACACCAACCACACGGTTCGTGACAGCGAGGGGCATACCCATCCGGGCCCGCCCCACGACGCCACGCAGTCGGTCCTGGAAATCGTCACCGACGAGGGTGTCTCCGGCTACTGCTTCGGGGCGTCACCCGACGTCATCGCGCAGGTGGTGAAGCCACTGGTTGTGGGGCGCGATCCCTTTGACCGCGAGAAGATCTGGCATCACCTGGTGGAGATGCAACGCGGAAACCGGGGCCTCTCCGACCGCGTCCTAGCCACGGTTGATCTGGCCCTGTGGGACCTCGCCGGACGCGCATTCGGACAACCGGTGTACAAACTGCTTGGGGCGGCGCGCGACAAGGTCCTGGCCTACGCCTCGACGATGTGTGGCGATGAGTTACCCGGTGGGCTTGATTCGCCGGAGGCCTACGCCGCCTACGCGCTGGCCTGCAAGGCGCGTGGCTACCAGGCGTTCAAGATCCACACGCGCATGCCCCCGATCGCTGGCACGCCCAATCCGCGCGAGGACATCGCCATCTGCACCGCGGTGCGCGAGGCAGTCGGCCCCGACATGGCACTGATGCTCGACAGCTTCCATTACTACACGCGTGAGGATGCCCTGCGGATCGGGCGCGCCCTTGAGAAGCTCGACTACGAGTGGTTCGAGGAGCCAATGCCCGAACATTCGATGTCGTCGTACATCTGGCTTACCGACCAACTGGACATCCCGATCGTCGGCCCGGAGACGGCCGAAGGCAAGATGTACACGCGGGCCGAATGGATCATGCACCGGGCGTCCGACATCTCCCGCGCGGGGGTATTCGACAACGGTGGCATCACGCCGGTGATGAAGATTGCGCACCTGTGCGAGTCGTTCCGGGTGCAGGTGGAGATCCATAGCCCTGGCGCCGGGAACCTGCACTCGTTGTGCGCGATGGCGTGGCCCGGCAAGTACTACGAACGTGGGTTGCTGCACCCGTTCATCGACTACGAACGCCCACCCCAGTGGTTACGCACGATCGATGACCCGATGGACGACGAGGGATACGTGCACGTGTCGTCACGCCCGGGCCTCGGCCAGGACATCGACTGGGACTACATCGCAGCACACGAGGTGACGCGGTAGGGGAGGCGTGATCCCGGGGGGGCCAAACCCACGAGATCGACCACGCCCCATAAGTTCGGCAGCTCACGCGATCAAGGGTCGGCCGGGGGAGATCGCAAGGGCTTGCCAAAGCAGGCCTAGTTCGACCCCGAAATCACGATGTTGCGGATCTTGTGCTCTGCAGTTTCTCCGCCGGTTCCTGCGGTGAAACCGACCAGGGTCCCGGCCGATGGCAAGGTGCCCGACATGGTTCGGGACGCCATCTGGACGGGGTTTGCACTGCCAACTTGCGCCCGCACGTCGATGAGTGTCGAACCACCAGAAGGTGTCAGGATGATGGTGATCCTGATGTCATTCGACGTATTCGCAAGTCCGTAAACTGTAGTCTCGGAGTAAAGCCCGTTGGAGGGCGTCCCGATGCGGACGGTATCTGTGCCGTACTCCTCGATACCGACGAAGAACGTACCCGCCATGCCTTGGCACCCCAGCGACCCGCCCGCATCGCCAGTGAGAAATGCCGAGGCGGATGAGAAGAACGGGACGCAAATGCCGTCGGCGCTGCCATTCACCTCGAGGTCAAAACTCACACTGACTTGGCCTCCCGTGGGGACAAGGGGTTCGAAGTACCCGCCTCCCTTCTGGCCGTTCGAGCTTGGGGTCAGGACAAGCCACCCGCCACTGAAGTAGGCGCTGCCCCCGGTTGTCCATTCTGCATTGCCCGACGACGCATTCCATACCGTAACCAACACGGAACCAGTGATCGATTCATTTCCCGCCGCGTCCTTGACGCTCATGCGTACCCACTTGGTCCCGCTGATGGTTGGGCCAGGCACGACGTAGATGCTGCCCGAAAACGGTTGCGTGACCGCCGTCCCGCTATCCGTCCACGGGCCATTCGATGAAGTCGCGGTCTGGAGCATGACGGTTGCGATCCCGACCGAATCAGTCGCCGTGACGGTGTAGCGCGGCGCATTCCATGTCGACGACGTCTCAGCGACGAGTTGACGCTGGACTTCTCCGGTTGTGGGTGCCGTCTGGTCCACCGTGATCACCCGCGCGACTGACGTACCACTGGACTTCGATTGAGAGTCGGTCGCACGTCCGGTAATCGAGTGGTCACCAGCGGCAAGCGTGACCGGAATGGCAAAGGTATTGTCGGACGCGGCCGTTCCCGTCGCGATGGCGGTTGTTCCAGATCCATCGAAGAGGGCGACCGTCGACCCGGCCGACGCACGTCCGGTCACCGTGACCGCATTCAGTTTGGTGATGCCATCGGACGTTGATGCCCCGGTGTCGGTGGCAGCGGAGAGACCGATCGAGTGCGGCGTGGCAGGGCGGTCGACCGGTGCCCGTGACGGGATCCACCGCACGCCACCACGCAAGGTGCCGCTGATGCCATTGCCAGACTGGTCGGCGAGAGTGGCCCCACGCGCATCGGTGGAGGCGTAGGCGGAGATTGGGTAATGGACCAGAAGCCCTGGTTCGCCACCCGCCAGTTTCTGGAGATAGGTGGCATTCGATGCGTCATACGCACGGGCAACTGACCACAGGCGCACTTCGTCAATTGCGCCGGCATACCCCGGCGATCCGTCACCGGCGCGGGCGAGGATTGAGACTGTCGCACTGTCCGGGGAGGCAAGGCGTCCGTCCGTGCTGTTGGTGTCGGCCAGGCGGACCATGCCATTGATGGCCAGTTGCAACCGGGAACCGACCTCGAACGTGACCGCAACATGGGTCCACGTCCCGGTCACGATGTCGACGGGCGCTTCGACACCAAACCACGTCAAGGTGCCGTTACGGCGCAGGCCGGCTTCGAGAACTTGTGGTTGGGTATCGCGGCGCAGGCGGATGACGAGGGTGTCGGCCCCGGAAGCGTCCTGTTCGCTATAGATCGTTCTCGGGCCGGTGAGATCGGACGGATTGACCCACGCCTCAAAGGTCCATGCGGGACGGCCGGACAGTGGTCCGATCGGCTGCGCCCAACCGATGAGGACATCATCGCCGTATCCGTCGAACGCCGCGGCATATCCGGCGTAGGCAGGTTGCGTCGCCGTGGGTGAGGCGGTCATCGTCGCCGATGGGACACCCGTGGCAGTTGCGATGGCGGTAGGCGACGCCGTGGAGGTGGCCGTTGGCGCGGGCCCGGCGGGTGTTGCAGGCACGGGGGTGCGGGTGACCGGGGAAGTCGGCGCCGTCGCAAGCGGGGTACCGGAAAGATTGGCATTCATGCCGGTGGCACGCCATTCGAACGCGACCGAACCGTTTCCACCCGGTGCCGTGGCCGTGTCGTCAGTACGATCGCCCGACCAAGGCTGTTCGGGAAGTGACGCACGGATGCGGAGTGACGCCTCATCGCCGGGCCGCAGCCGGTCGGCGACCGGGATTGGCACCGGGGTCGTGGTGGGTGTGCCAGGTCTGGTGATTCCCCGGGGAACGAGGGGCCCCCGATAGACCGGTTGGGTACTGGGAACGGCACTCGGGGTGGCAGGAACGCAGGCAAAGCGCGCCCCGGCCGGTGGCGGGGTCGGCATCGCCGCTACCGGAGTAGTGGTGGCCCAGGCGCCGGCAACGCACCGGTCGATGATGATCTGGATCCCGGACGTGGGGTCAGTCACCAATGGGGAGTTCGATGAGGCGGCGTCCGGAAGGATGGCAAGGTCGAGACGCGAGTCAAGGGATCCGGATTGGGAGACCGTAATGACCCGTTCCACCGATTCCCCAGGAAGCAGGGCGGGCAGGGAGAAGGCGGACGATCCGGCACCATCGGATGCCAGGCGAACGGTGCCTGACTGGAACGTGGATTCCGGATTGATGAGGCTGGCCACGAAGGTGGCGATGGTTCCCCCCACAGGTGAGAGGCCGATGGCAAGCACCACCGCGGCAAAACCGGCGATGGCGAGGCGTCGCTGACCGATGCTTGCGTGTACCGGTATGGGGAAATCTCGCGCTCGGCGCAACACCTCCCCGATGGACGGCAAGGATGGAATCGTCAGGCGAATGATTGGGCCAGACCCCGCCTGATCGAGGTGAGCCGCACCGTGATCGTTGTCAACGGGTGCCGGTCGGTTTGCCGTCGCACTCGCGGAATCGGGTACCGGTACCAACCCACGATCGACAGTCACGGTGTCCAGGTTGGATGGTGTGTGGTGTACGGACCGGGTTGTGAATAGGCGACGCCAACGTGAACCGATCATCGCCATCGACACGAGGGTCGAGGCAAATCCCAGAAGGAACACCCATATAATGGAACCAGCTTCCGTCCGGTTCGCATGAGGCAGGCGCGCCATCGGTTGTCAGGTTCCGTTCGTCAGCGGATGTGTCCGCACCGAAGAGTCTACGCGCCAAGTCCCCGAACCTTCTGTGACGCCGGTCACCCAGATGCACATGATCTTGACAACGGTCTCGCCCGGGGCATGACCCATCCCATCGGCCCGATCACTTCACTGCCGAACACTTGCGCGAGATGGCCCCCAACCCCTCCCCCAGAGGGAGAGGGGAGATGGATCATGAAAACTGGGGCAGGAAACGTGCCTCGGCGGTGAAGAGTTCGCCAACCATTTCGCGGATGCGTGACAAGGGAAGCAGGGCACCGGTCAGGGGATCCATCTGCACCGCCCGCACGATCATGTCACGGTCACCGGTCAGGGCACCTTCGACAGCGAGTGCCTGCACGTTCACATTCGTGCGATTGATCGCCGCCAGTTGTTCGGGCAGGTCGCCGATGGCACAGGGATGCACGCCCGCGCCATCCACCAAGCAGGGAACCTCCACGTTGCACGCCGGTGGCAGGTTGGAGATGAGTACCGACCCGGCACCACCGCCCCGGAACGCGCTGCGCCCCCACGTGTTCGGCACGTTGGCGTTCATCACGTACGGGACATTGGTCTCCATCGCGTTCACAATGAACGAACAGTACTCATTGGTACGGGCGGTCTCTACCGGTTCCTGTCCGGAAGCCTGACGGGCCATCCGTTCCTCATGCGGGTCGCGACGGTTCACGCAGATGTCGTAATAGTCCCAACGGGGGGTCGTGAAGGCCTGGATGAGATCCGGCGTGGTGCGGAACCACGGCACGTACTCCGACATGTGATGGGTGGATTCGGTAACGAAGTAACCGAAATGGCGCATCACCTCGAAGCGCACGCGATCCTCATCGAAGATCGCCGCATCGTCCATCTTCTCGCGCAGGAGTGGGTAGAGGTCCTCGCCCCGTCCGCCACCGTGACCTCGACGCAGGTCGAGGTACCACGCCTGATGGTTGATGCCGGCGCACCAGAAACTCATCTCCGCAAACGGCACACCCATGAAGCGGGCGAGGCGTTCGGCAGTGCCCTGCACGCTATGGCAGAGGCCAATGGACCGCACCTTGGTGGACTGCGACCACGCCCACATGTTGAGGTTCATGGGGTTGGAGTAATTGATGAACAGAGCGTGTGGGCAGAGCTCCTCCATGTCGCGCGCGATGCCCTGGAAGACCGGGACCGTGCGCAAGCCCCGGAAGACACCTCCCGGTCCAAGGGTGTCTCCGACGGTCTGGTCGATGCCATAGCGCCGTGGGATCTCCACATCGTGCGCGTACATGTCGAGACCGCCGACCTGGATCGAACAGATGACGTAGTCGGCACCATCGAGGGCAGCGCGACGGTCAGTCGTGGTGATGATCCGGGCGGGCAGGTGTTCCTGCACGACCAGCCGTTCGGCAAGGGCGCCGATCAGTTCCAACCGTCCGGCGTCAATATCCATCAGGACAATCTCGCTAGCCTGCAAGGCCGGCCAGGAAAGAAGGTCGGTAAGCAGGCGTTTGGCAAAGACGACGCTTCCCGCGCCGATCATCACGATCCGTGGCATGGCAGTCCTTCCGGGGGAGGTGGTAGAGCACGGTCCCAAGCGAAGCGTCCCTGAATCATGGGCGATGGGTACGAGGATGCTTGGGTGTTCGGCTATCGCCCGCCAGTCTACCGAGTACCGTTCGATGAAGCGGTGCCGATCATACGGTTTCACACATCAGCGTGAAGTACTTGCAAGTTCCGTTGCTTTTGGTATGATTCCGATGATTTCGCTCTGTCTGCCAACTACCGGGCGCTTGTGGTCTTGCCGAGTTGTACCGAGGCACGACATACGCCGGGTCGTGGCGCCGACCGTGTCCCTTTGTCAGGATTGCAGGGAACGGGTTCTCGTGCAGGACGGTTCACCAGTTCATGAGATATCTCTCGCGTATATCGCTCCGCCTTGCGCGTTTCCTCATCGCCGTTATTTTTGCGATTGCCCCCTCAATTGCATCCTGGTGGTCGGGCCCAGTCGCCATCGCGGCGCCGAACCCGCAATCTGCCGGGGTGACCTCCACCCTCGACGCAGAACTTCGTTCATTTCAAGGTGGCACCCCGAACCGGGTCACCGTTGTCCCGGTGCCACGCCCGGCCATGTCGGTGCGCACGCGAGGATCCGGCCCGGTCACTGCAACCGCCGGAGTTTCGGTCTTCATCGAGGCTACGCGTGACATCCGCGCCGACCTGCGTGCGCTTGGCGCGGACGCCCGGACCCGGACGGCATCCGGGATCCATACCGCCACGGTGCCGGTCACCGCGATCGATGCGGTATCCCAGATTCCAGGTGTCACACGGGTCAGTGCGTCGCTGCCAGTGGAACCGCTTCTGGACAAGAGCCTCAAGGCGGCCCGGATCGTCGACCCAGACACCGGGGCACGTCTCGCGGCGGCTTCCGGGGGCGATGCGGATGGCCGGGGCACGATTGTTGCCGTGGTAGACACCGGCATCGACTTCACGCACGAAGATTTCCTGAACTCCGATGGCACCACGCGCATTGTCGCCCTGTGGGACCAGACTGCAACCGGGTCAGGCACGGCTGCGGTTTCGGGTACCCGAGGGGTAAGCGCGTATGCCTATGGGATCGAGTGCACGGCGACGCAGATCAACAGTGCGATTGCCGGAAACTCGTCGGCCTGCCCACAGACGGACACCAACGGTCACGGTACCCACGTGGCAAGCACGGCCGGTGGCAATCTTGGCGCCGCACCAAAGGCCGATCTCATCATCGTCAAGTACAGCTTCAGGGGTACGGATTCGGTCGACGCATGGGCCTGGGTGATCGCCAAGGCGGCCCAGCTCGGCAAGCCTGTCTCCATCAACAACAGCTTTGGTGGACACAACTACGCTCACGATGGCGCATCGGCCGAGGACAAGGCCCTCAACGATTTCTCCCTGCTTCCGGGAGTGGCCCTGGTCGTCGCGGCCGGTAACGACGGCAAGACCGCGCTTCACGATTCCGGCGTGGTCGCGTCATCCGGAACGCAGACAATCCCGTTCACGGCGACCGGATCCGGGACGACCATCAATGTGTGGTACGCCTCAACCGACAACTTCACGGCCAGCATCACCAACGGATCGGCGGTCTCCACCACCGTGGCGAAGAAGGCCAGCGCCGCGACTGTGACCGTCAATGGCGCGAGCGCGACGGTCTACAACTGCATCACCGCCGAGACAACATCTGGCATGTGCCAGTTATACATCTCGCTGACGGGCATCTCCGGAACTGGGTGGGGGATCAAGTTGCAACGCACGTCGGCCGCGGCCTCGTCGAGTACCGGCAAATGGGATGCCTGGGTCTCGACCGGTGGTGGGGCCACCTTCGATTCACCTGACTATCGCTCCACCCTCGGTGAACCGGCGGTCGCATCCGGGGCGATCACCGTGGGATCGTGGCAATCGAAGAAGTTCTGGACCCCGGCGTCACAACCGGGCTACATGTATTCCAACGGCGGATCATTGCAGGATGCCTACAGCCGGTTCAGTTCGCTTGGACCGACGCGTGACGGGCGCCTCAAGCCGGAGGTATCGGCCCCCGGCGAAGTCATCAATGCTGCGCTTTCCCGCGATGCGCTTGATGAGGATCCCATCCGCATCACCGTTGGTGAAGCCGGGCAACCGAATGGACGCCTGACCATTCAGGGGACAAGCATGGCTTCACCACACGTTGCCGGAATTGTCGCCCTCCTGTTCCAGGCGAACCCCACACTCACTACAGCGCAGGTAAAAAGTCTCCTGATCGGGACGAACACGTCTGTGAAGATCCTGAAGGACAGCTTCACGGACACGATCACTGGTGCCGGTGGGGTGACGGATATTCCGGCGGAGACGGAGTTGCGGTATGCAGCCGGAGCGACGGGTAACACCGGCCTCCCGGCATGGAACAACCGGTGGGGGTACGGCAAGGTCGACTTCCGTGCATCACTTGCGTCGTATGTCGGTGCAAACGCGACGGCAACGCCGGCATCGACGCGCACGGTCACCGCGACGATCACCTCCACCAGGACGATGACGTCGACACCAACCGTGACGAAGACGATGACCCCAACACCGACGCCAACGTCAAGTCCGACATTCACGGCAACCCGCACTCTGGTGGCAACCCGGACCAACACGGCAACACCAACGCGGACCGCCACGGTTGCCCCGTCGCTGACGCGTACACCGTCGGTCACGGCGACGCGCACCGCGACTGGGACGCGCACCGCGACACTCACCCCGACCGCCAAGCCATCGCGGTCACCGACCAGACGCCCGTAGGTGTTCGGGTCACCGGGTGGTGGTGATGCTGGCTTGTTGAAATGTCAACCGTGGCGGGTCATTGGCCCGATGGGTGCCATCACGTTGTAGGGAGAGAAATTGGAACGTTGCATGTAAAAAACGGGGCCGAGACGCCCTCGCACCCCTGAAGTCAAGGCATTTACACAACCGATGATGAACGTGTCAGGGGTATGGGGGTTCGCGGTGGCCGTGAACGGGTTCTGATCGGAAACTGGCTTTGCCTCTCTGGTCACATGTGCCTGCCAGTGCATGGGAACGAGCCAAGTGGTGGACTACCCAGCAGGGGTGTCACCGCACCGGTTCAGGCATGCCCGATGCGCTGTTCTCTTGGTCAATTGAAATATCTTCACCCGGATGGTTCCTGCGCCGCTGCCACGGCGTGAGGGTTTGTCATCCGGGTTCCGGGCAATGCGTGGTGGCGTGCCTGGAGAATGGCCGCCGTTGTCCCGATACCCGTCGGGATTCGGCGGTCGGGTACCGGAAAACCGGGTAGCGGTGGCAGACGCGGCTTCAGGGCCGGTCGTGCCATCAGGCGTGGCTGGCGGATTGGAACCGTTCGGTCGTGTCGCTGCGGATCAACTTCAACCTGTCGTCAGTGACCGCCCAGCGAAGCCTGGGTGCAACACAGGACGCCTACGCGCGAACCGCCGAACGCCTTGCAACCGGCCTGCGAATCAACCGTGCCAGCGATGATTCCGCCGGGATGGCGGTTTCCGAACGGTTGCGCAATCAAGTGCGCGGTCTCGGACAGGCCTCGCGCAACGCGCAGGATGCCATCGGTCTCGTGCAGATTGCCGAGGGGGCCATGGCCGAGACACACCGCCTCCTGGGCCGGATGCGCGAACTCGCCGTCCAGGCGTCCAACGACACTTTGTCATCATCCGACCGCGCAAACCTCCAGACAGAGGTCAACCAACTCGTCTCCGAGGTGGACCGGATTGCCTCCGCGACAAACTTCAACGGCATCAACTTGCTCGACAAGAACAGTGCAGTCTCCTTGCACAATGCCGGGAGTGGCCTTTCTCTTCAACTTGGTGCCGACTCCGGGTCGTCGTCAGTACTGTCATCACTGACCATCAGTGCGGTTCGGGCCGAAGACCTCGGAGACGTTGCATCCCTCTCCTCACTGGATTCGAACATCTCAACGGGGGCGTACACGTTCAGCGTCGGGGTATCCACGGGCCTGAACTACAACGCCGCCGTGGACACGATCTTTGACCTGCGTGACACCATCAACGCCGTCAGTGGCACGAGCGGGGTGACCGCCACGGTGACCGGCGGGGCGCTGAAACTGGATTCGGGGAGTGCGTCTGCAACTGTCACGGCAGATACCGGGGCGTTGCTTTCGTCGATGTTCGGTACGTACTCGCCCACAACCGCGAGGCAGACGGCAACGGCAGGATCAACCATCGCCGAGTTAGGCATCTCCGCAGGAGGATCGCTTTCGTTCGTGACCGATGTAGCTGCGGGAAGCGGAGGCGCCTCCTCGACGGCCACTCTGGCGGAGATCGGGGTCACCAGTTCGGGAACGATCCGTGTCACCGCTACCGTTGCCTCGGTCCGTTCGGCGAACCAGACGGTGACTGCGGGTGAGATGGGATCAACCTCGGGCACCTTCCGGGTACGTTTCGACAACGCCGCCGGGAACAGTGCAAACCCAACCACAGTCGATGTCTCGTACACCGCCGATGAGACCCTGGATGCAATCGCAATCAGGACAGCTGGCCTCCTCTACGACTACGAATGGCCTCCGGATGGTGGCAGTGGTGACCTTGGCGTCGCATCGACTGCGGATTTTGGCTCCACAACCGCGGGCACCATGACCATCGACATCGCCCCAGCGGGATCAAACAACACCGACAAGATGACGATCACGGATGTGACCGGAACCTTGGCATCCCTGTTGGGATTGACCGGGTCGACCAAGGCATCCCAGCAGCAGGGAACAGGCAAGCAGACCGCCGCGCAGACCGAGACCATCGATGTGGCATACACCGCATCGGACACCATCGAGGCAGTGCGTGCCCGCGTGATGCTGGCACTCGGTAATGCGGGCGATGTTGCGTACAGCACGATTGGCAGCCTGGCGGGGGCTACCGCCACCTACAGTGCCGGTGTCCTCGCGATCGCATCGAACGATTCCGATGTCTCGCTTGCCGTGTCCGACGTCTCTGGCACCCTGGCCTCGGCCCTCGGTCTTTCCGGGACCGGCGCAACCGTGACTGGATCGGCAGTGAATACGGCGGCCCAGACCGAAACGGTGACGGTCGCCTATGCCACGACCGACACCCTTGGCACGGTTGGCACCCGGATCCAGACCGCCTTGCGTGCCGCCGGTGCGGTTGGGAACAGCACCACCGGAACCCTGGCCGGTTCCGGGGCAGACTTCGGGGTCACCATGGTCGGAGGCCTCTCCGTCGATGTCGTTGATTCGCGCGTGACCCTTACGACCATCGGCGATACGGGCGGACTGTTATCGGCCCTGAACGTTTCGTCCAGTCCGGCCGCTGCCGGTGGCACGACGGTCCAGTCATCATCGGCGTTGCAGGAGACCAATTACACCTTGGTCGGTTCGGCATACACGTCCGGGGTGTCGTCCATCAGTTCCGGGACCGGAAGCACGCTCGTGATCTCCACGCAGACGGATGCTGCAGCAGCGATTGCAACCATCGACCTCGCCGTGGATCAGGTCAGTGCCGCCCGTGCGAACCTCGGTGCGTTGCAGGCGAGGCTTGAAAGTGCTGCCCGGACAATTGCGGTCGCCACCGAGAATGCCGCGGCATCGAAAAGCCGGATCACCGATGCCGACATCGCAGAGGCAATGAGTGACCTAGTACGGACCCAGGTCCTTCAACAGGCGGGTATCTCCATGCTTGCCCAAGCAAACCAATCGCCTTCGCTGGTCCTGCAGTTGCTCAGGTAGTTCCCCAACCCCGTCCCCGTGACATGCCAGCGACCTTGGTCTGGTGGAACCTGTGAGAACCTGCCGGCGAGGGCGTCGGCGCTCCCAGGGAGGTCATGCGCGCGCGAAGTGGGCGCCAAGAACTGTCCGGAAGAGTGAGAAGGCAGTGGTGCGAGGAACATTGGTCCGCGGCCATCCCTGCCCGCACGTACCCGTTTGGTTCCCGCTCCGGTCCTACGTCGAAGTATCCCCAGACAGGCTTCACCCATCCGCACCCGGACCAAAGTTCAGGCTTCAGGGACGTGCCACGGAACCGACAAGAAAACTGCGGGCAAGGATGCCCGCGGACCAGAGTGGAACCCACCGTAGCGGTATCCCGGACGTGTGAAGGCCGGCGCTCCCAGGGAGGACATGCGCGCGTAGGGAAATCCCAGACTGGCCGGACCTCACGCCGCCGTTGCAACGGCGCCGGGGGACGTCCACGCAAGGTGAGGGAGCGACGGCAAGTCTCCAACGCGCACGGCACCATCGGCAAAGGCGTTCAGTCCATCGAGTTCACGCGGACCGAAACCGTAACGCAAGGTGGAAAAATAGCGTTCCAGCAGGGACGCCGGCAGGTTCTCCAGCGGGGCAAGGCGCCGCGCCAGTGCCGGGGCGTCACGCAGTCCAGCGTCGCGGGCTTGTGTAAGGATTGATGTCACCTCCGCGACGGTCTCCGGATACCGTTCAGCGTAGGCACGACGCGCCGCCCAGACCGCGTAGACCATGCAGTGGCCGGTATGCCGGGTCCATTCCTGCCCGAGATCGATGGTCCACGTGCCGGGTTCAGGCTTCCAGAGGGCACGCAAGGCCGGGTCGCCGATCAGGAGACGCGCCACCAGCGGGTCGGTCGCCTCATTCTTGCGCGCCGGTGACGAGTCCGACGGTCCGTGGAGACCACCTGCTCCCGGCATCTCCGGCACGAAGACTGGCGAGACCCCCCACCATTCCCGCAGGAGAATCTTCGCCAGGACCCAGGACGTTGCCGACATGGACGTCAGTCCGACCCGCGCACCATCGAGACTGGTTGGTGGCACCGACGATACGAGGGCGATGCTCATCACCGGCCCATCGGAGGCGATCCCCAGATCAGGAAGCAGGCAGAGGTCGCCGGCGTTACGCAGGTATTCGATCGAGGACATCGGAGAGATGTCGAGTTCCCCAGCCAGGATTTGCCGGTTGAGTGCGCTTGGCACTCCCGGCTGCAGATGCATCCGGTCAGAACCGCGTCGCATTTCCAGGCCATGCAAATGCGGGGCGCAGTTGAGGAAGGCAATGTGGCCGACGCGGGGCAGGTTCACCGCAGTGCCCCCACCGCCCCTGCGTGCACCGTCATGGCGGTTGGCAGGCTGTCCGACGGATCATCATCGCGGGAGAAACGGCGCATCACGTTGTAGGTGGTGTCGCGTTGCACCGGTTCGCGCCCGGCGTCGCGGATCACCCGCAGGAGTTCGTTCCGTCCCATCTCGTGCGGGGTGTGCGCCCCAGCCATGTGGTAGATCCGCTCCTCCACGACAGTACCGTCCAGATCGTCAACCCCGAACTCCAGGAGCATCTGCGCGGTGTCGAGACCGAGCATGATCCAGTAGGCCTTCAGGTGCGGAATGTTGTCGAGCATCAGTCGGCTGATGGCGAAGATACGCGCCGTCTCGAGCGGGGTGGCCATCGGCAGATCAGACATGCGGTTGTTGGCGTTGTGGAAGCGCAGGGGGATGAAGACCTGGAACCCATTGGTCTTGTCCTGCATTTCGCGCAGGCGGAGAAGATGGTCTATGCGGTCGGCGGCTGTCTCGATGTGGCCATAGAGCATCGTCGAGTTGGTGCGGATCCCAAGGCCATGGGCGGTGCGGTGGACGGCAAGCCAGTCCTCGGCAGTGGATTTGTAGCCGCAGATTCGACGCCGGACAGCCGGGGCAAAGATCTCGGCACCGCCACCGGGCATGGACCCGAGGCCGGCCTCTCGCAGCTCGTGCAGGACTTCCGCATACGACTTGCCCGTGATGCGTGCGAACCACCAGATCTCGACAGCGGTGAAAGCCTTGAGGTGGACGTTCGGCAACGCATCCGAAAGCGCGCGAAGCATGTCGACGTAGTAATCGAATGGAAGATCCGGGTGCAGACCGTTGACGATGTGGAGTTCGGTGATGGGCAGGGCGTCGACGGTCGCGCGTGCGGTCGCGACCGCCTCGGCGACGGTCATGGTGTAGGCACCGGCCTCGCCATCGTCACGCCTGAAGGAGCAGAAGGCGCACTTGGCCTTGCAGACGTTGGTCAGGTTCAGGTGGCGGTTGATATTGAAAAAGACGGTGTCGCCGGAAATGCGACGTTGCGCGTGGCGGGCCAACCGGCCAAGCCAGAGGAGATCGGGGGCGGCGAAGAGGGCCATGCCATCGACGGCGGATAGGCGTTCACCCGCATGCACCTTGCGTTCAATCTCGGCCAGGATGTGATCTGGCGGGGCCGGCAATCTTTCGCGGACGCGCCGGAACAAGGGCACGGATGTCTTGCCTGACGTTGTGGAGGTGCCTTCCGGCGATGTCTCGGCGGAGAAGGACGGTGTGTTCCCCGCAAGCGGATCCAGAAGGTCCCTGTCGGCGACCATCCGTACGAGGCCACCCTCGTCTTCCGGCAGGACCAATGGGTCTCGGCGCAGGCCGTTCGCTCCGGAACCAGTGGCATCTGATGCATCGTGTGCAAATGCCGGTGGTAGCGCGGGAATGGTTCTGGCCATCTCTTCCCTCCGGACTGTCAAAGTCAGACCAAGAATAGACCGGCGTTTCATTGTGCCGCCAGAGGCCGGGCCGGACGTGCCGTTACAGATTGGGGTCAGGTTTCCCACGGGCAACCCGGGGGGGTCGCCATCGGTTTCTGTCAGTTTTGATCGCCTTGCTGTGGGGAGTGCCGGCGCACGGTTCCGGAAAGGGTCGGCATGGATCGTGGCAACGGTGTCGCATCCGGATCGTCCCGGCATGAGGCATCGGTGACCAAGGTGGTCGCGAAACGTTCGGTTCCCATCCCCGATGGCCGGTCGGCCCCGGATGGTGCTACGGTGGCGCGCAGGGGGTGACGATCTGATGGTGGAGCCAGGTGCAGTGACAGCGCAATCGGGCGGGGGACACATGCCAGGAACCGGGTTTCCTGCGGGTGATGACGGGTCTCCGCACCGTCTGATCGTCGTCGATCCCCACTGGGAGGCAACGTGGCCACTGGTGGCAGAAGCCTTGCATCAAGTCTGGGCCGGGCCGGTTCCGGTAACGCTGTTGCGTCACGATGCACCGTCAACCGTGACGGTCGGTGACCTTGTGCGTCGTGCCGGGATCGATCCTTCGCAGATAGCCCAACTGATCTCCCTCGGAATTCCGATGGTGCCAGCCGACTTGGAATACCTGCCATCGCTGCGTGAGGTAGCCCTCTCGCCCCGGTCGGGATATGGGTCAGGGGTCTCCGAGGATCTCGCTGCGGTCTTCGCCTCGTCCGGCATCCGGCACCACGCCCACACCGCCGAAGGGTTCTGGGGGCAGTCGGTGGCCGAATATGCCCTTGCACTTACGCTGTCCGGGTTGCGTCGCATCCCGCAACTGCATCAGGCGATGCAATCCGACCTGCGCGTCTGGGATTACTCGCCGGGTGGTGGTGACCGCCCGTTCGCACACCGTGGTGCCCAGTTCGGGGACGATGACCGCTTCACCAGTGGCACCATCGCCGGCAAGCGCGTGCGGGTAATCGGGGCGGGCAATATCGGTAGCCGGTATGCATCGTTCTGTGCATCCCTCGGTGCGGATGTGTCGGTCTACGATCCGCACGCCCCGGAACCGGCATTCCATCGGGCAGGGGCACGGCGCGAATGGCATCTGGACCGCCTGGTGTCCGATGCCGAGATCTTTGCCCCTCTGGTTCCGCTGATCCCGGCGACCCGCGGGCTAGTCACCGCCGATCTCGTGGACGCATTGCCCCACGGATCACTGGTGATCTGGGCGACGCGCGCGGGGGTCTGTGACACCGCGGCGGTGCGCCGGCGCGTGCTTGCCGACGAGATTGCCCTAGCGGCCGACGTCTTTGACGTGGAACCCGTGCCACTGGATGACCCGTTGCTTGGGCGGGCGAACGTGGTGCACACGCCGCACAACGCTGGACGCACCCGCCACGCCAACCGGCAGTGGGCGTTACTGATTACCGCGCCGTTCCGGCCGATGCCCTGATCTGAACCGGCCAGGTCGCGGGCAAGTCCCCACCGCATCGGTCATTGAATGACGCTTCGCTAACGGTTGCAGGGGGGAGACCCAATCGACGGCCCGGGTGAAAAGGGTGCGGAAGGTTGGGTGGTCAAGTGAGCGCCGGTCGTGTCGCGACGCCAGGAAGACAACCCGTCCACTCCCGTGAGTGGTCACGTAGACCATCGGGTGACCATCGGCGGTGGCAAGGGTGCAATCCTCGCGGACGGTGACAAGGTTCGGGCGGTCGCCGAAGTCACCGGTGATCTCGTAGAACTCATCGTTATCGTCGTGATCGTAATCCTCAAGACCAGCGGTGATGGGGTGCACCTGAGAAAGGATGCGGACACTCATGGTGGGAGAGAGCGAGACCCTCGGAGGCGGCGCCACGTCCACTGCGTGCAGGAAATTCGGCGACGTGAGGTGGACGGTGTTCGCGACGTGCACGCCAACGTAGCCCGCCCCGGCATCGATACGCGACTGGATCGCAAAGTACTCCCGGTCACTTGGACGCAAGGCCGTCGAGGCATTCACGATCACGTCGATTTTGGCGAGGCTTTCCGGGGTCAGGATGCGGATGTCGTCGGTCACCACACGGGACCGGGCATCGCAGGCGCGGAGCAGGGAACCGAGAGACGCCCAGTGCGCGGGCTGGTTATGGAACTGGGTGATCTGTCCATCCGGTTGTCCCAAGAGAAGGAGCACCCGGGGAGAGACGTGAGGCTTGGGAACTTTGGCGGTCATGATGACAATTCCGTGGGCGCGCCAGTGAATCCGGTGTCACGCGGCAGTTGTGCGCCCCATCACGCCAGACGGCTGATCCCGACCACCCCACCGCCGATTGATTACCTGCATCTCGCTACTGCGCGTCGCTGCCACCTTGAAACACCACAGGGCAGGGACGGCGCAATTTCATCCGGGTAAACCCCAATGGGGATTCCAGACGACTTCCCAGAGGTGTCGGTCCGGGTCCTGGAAGTAACCGGCGTACCCTCCCCAGAACGTCGCCTGCGCCGGCTTCACGATCACCGCGCCCGCTTCCAGTGCGCGGACCATGGTGGCATCCACTTCGGCCTCAGACGCAACGTTGTGGCCAATGGTCATCTCGGTGCGTCCCGGTCCGTTGGGCGGTTCGGCGGGAATGCCGGCATCGTGGGCGATGCTTGTCCTGGGAAAGAGGGCTAGTTTCAGTTCGCCCTCGAGGTCCAGGAAAGCGACCGCCCCATGGATGAACTCGGTACCCACGATCCCTTCTGTGGGGAACCCCAGACCATCGCGGTAGAAGCGGACGGCGCGTTCGAGGTCGTCAACTCCCAGTGTCAGGACGGTGATCCGTGGTTTCATGGGCGGGGATCCCCTTACCTCGGGATAGTGGTGACGATTGCCTGGATGGCCTCGATGGCGACGGCGAAGTAGAGGCCCCTGACGTCCGTACCGAAGTCGTTCTTGAGCCCCATGGTGTTCATGCCAACTACCTCGCCCTTGAGCGACACGAGGGGGCCGCCACTGTTGCCCGGGTTCAGGGGGGCATCGGTTTGCACGTAGGTGACGCCCTGCATGGTGCGGTGGGTCGAGTACACCCCGCGCGTGATCGACGGACCTCCACGCAGGTCGAGGGCATACCCGACGGCCATGAGGGTGTCGCCGGGCCGGAGGGATTTGGAGTTGGCAAGGGTCACTACCGGAAGCCGGCTTGCAGACACCTTGATGAGGGCGATGTCCTGTTTCGCGTCTCGGGCAACGACCTGCCCGATGAGGGTCTTGCCGTCCTGGGTGCGGATCTCGGCGGTGGGGTTGGTGGACACGACATGGGCGTTGGTGGCGATGAGGTTGTCACGAACGACATAGCCGGTGCCCACGCTTGAGTTGGTGGCAATGTGCACGACCGATGGCAGGACGCGGGCAATGGCGTCGCGTTCGCTAAGGAGACCGGCAGCCGACCCGCCCGGCGCGGCTGCAACCGCAGTGGCCTTTGCCTGCATGGCGGCGGCAGTTGCGGTGGCCTTCGGAGTGATATCGGCGATGAAGTTGGCGGCATCGGCGTAGGCGGGCCACTTCTCCTGTGCCTGCCTCGCCTGTTCTATGGCAAGCGCGAGGTTGCCTTCCTCCACCTTGTAGATGGCCGATCCCAGAAGGGCGACGGCCTCGGCCTTGGCTTCGTTGGAGACCGGCGCGGGTACGGCGGTGGCAGGCAGTTGGGGGGACGCACTTCCTGCCTGGCCATCGCGCGTCGCGCCGTTCCGTGTCGCGGACAGGTTGCCGGCCCATGCAAGCAGGGCAAACAGCACAACCATCACGATGATGGTTTGACCGGCAGTTGCGCGCTTGGAGACGGGCGGGGTGTACCGGTCAGAAGCGGTGACGATTCGTGGGTTGGCAAGGCCGATGCCATCAGGCCGGTAGTTGGTGCGGTTTGCGGGGACCACATCGCCCCATCGCGTCGCCTCCGGATGTGCTGGCGCGTCACTTTCGGCGATGGACGTGCCGGGCCGGGCCGCATTCTTGGATCCGCTGAAGTCCAGGATCACGTCAATCACGCGTTCGCGTGGCTTGCCATCATCCACCGTGGTGACGGCTTGGGTGTCGCGTGGCCGTCCGCATCGTGTGCAGAAGCGCGCATCCGCAAGCAGTGCCGTTCCGCAGGCCGTGCAATACATCCCCTGCCCTTTTACCCCGGATTGCAGGCCTCCTTGCACCGGGGCGTCTCCGGCCATTCTCGCACGCCGCACCGACCCCTATCCCTCCAAAGAAGATGCGCCCCGCTGCTCCGGATTGAAATCCCCTTTGCCAACGCAGCCCGGAGTGGCAACCGGAACGGGGTTCGTTACGGTCAGGCGGTAGGTGTGCCGGTTGGCACCGGATGGCGCGGATCCCAGATCCACCCCTCAAGTAGGAGCGTGGTTTCGGTGGTCGGGACGAGTGAGTCCCGTCTGGCGCGATATTTCCACATGGCCTCGGCC
>BJHB01000002.1:0-37829 GCA_014191415.1 Chloroflexota bacterium | reverse complement strand
AGGGGGCGCAGTCATGCCGGAAGCCACTGGGCAAACCATGCCTCTGGTCCGTCCGAAACGTACCGGTGTCCACCGTCGAACAGGTCCAGTGACACCGAACCGGGCGCACCCGCCGCCGTATAGGCTCGCGACACGGTTTCGAAGCCCGCAGCGACCGCTTCCAGGGTGTAGAGCGGATCGCCACGACCATTCTGGATCAACAGCGGGCGAGGCGCGATCAAGGCCACGATTTCCGGCAGATCGGCAACGCGCAGGAGCCCCGGCAAGGTGTTGCAGAGATCCCACCCGCCCAGACGGTTCCACACCTCGACCTCCTGCCGGATAGTCGTGAAGTAGCCACTCACCACCGCAGTCCGCACGCGCTCATCGAACGCTGACAGGAACATGGTGCGCTTGCCACCTTCCGATAGGCCAACCGCCCCGATCCGCGACGCATCGACCCCCGGCCATGCCGACAAGATGGACAGCGCACGAATGTCGTCGAGCAGGCGCAGTCCCGTGTGCGTGTAGCCGAGGTACTCAACCACCCGCCCCATCGCCTGATGATGTTGTGCCCCACGGTCTGCCACGCGTTCGCCGAACCCAAGCGCATCCGGCGTGATCACCACGTAACCCCGTCGAGCAAATCGTGCGCCGAAGTCCGAGTGGTAGCGATCGATCAGTTCGGAAAGTTCCTCCGGCATTGCGCCGTTGATGTCCGCACCCACTCCAGTCACCAGTTCCTTGCCAAGCATGTTCCCGTGCCCGTGCAAGGCCACGATGCCGGCGAGACCCTTGGAACCAGGGGCTACGCTGTCGGACATCGTGCCCGGCACCAGCACGAACGCACTGCCGGTACCCCCAAGCACCCCCTCATACCGGATCTGGTGCCTGACGAACCCTTCTCCGGGAACCGTATCGATGATCTCCCAAGCCGGGGTGGCATGACTGACCGCGTCTGCATCGACGCCGAGGATGGTCCACAGGGCATCCCTCAGCGATTCCTGCCAATCCCTGAGCGCCGTGCCCGGATCCACCCCGCCCCGGAGCAGGTCCGGCAAGCCCAGTCGTGGCCGGATTGACGCCACCTGCCTCTGGAGGAAGTCGTGAGCGCGCAGTCCAACGGACTGGCCATCTGGCGGAGTAGCCCGGGATACTGCCGGAGGTACGTCGTTCGTCTTCACATCCAGCAGGATAGCCCCAAAGCGACGCATCCTTCGAGAGATCGACGCAGCTCCCCTCTGCCGTCGCTTCGAAGGAGGGGTAGGGGGTGGGGGGGCCGCGCAGTAGATCAGGCAAGTGACCCTGGGAGCGCCGGCGCCCTCGCCGGCCACCTTCGTAATGCCCTCCATGGTTCACCCAGCGGGAACAGCCGCCCAGCGGGCCAACGACGCCAGGAACAGCGGTTACGTCACCTGCCAAGCAGGCCCGCCGCCTCATGGGCGAGCGCCGCGTAGACGGGGATCCCAAGGACGATATTCAGCGGAAAGGTCAGGCCGAGCGACAACCCCACGTAGAGGCCCGGTGTCGCTTCCGGGACGGCGTGGCGCAGCGCCGCCGGAACGGCGATGTACGAAGCACTCGCAGACAGCACCATAAGCAGCATCGTCTCACCCGGTGGCAGCCCGACCGCCAGGGCAATCGCTAACGCAATCAGCGCGTGGATTGGTGGGGCGGCAAACGCGTAGACAAAGGCTTGCACCGGTGATCCGGCCAGGTTGCGGAGTTGCGTCGCGGCCACCGTCCCCATGTCGAGGAGGAAGAAACTGAGCATCCCCTTGAAGAGATCGATCGAGAACGGAGCCATCACCCTCTGGCCGGTCTCTCCCGTCAGGATGCCGACAGCCATTGCCCCGACCAGCACGAGTTGCGACCCATCGGTCAGCGCGTGCCGAAGGCCCTCCTGCCACGTTGCCCCAACCACTTCGGTCCCGGACAGGCGTCGCGCCCGATGGGCAAGCATGAGGGCGATCACGAGTGCCGGGGATTCCATGAATGCCATCGCCGCCGCCATGTGCCCGCCGTAAGGGACACCCGCCTGGTCGAGGTACTGCGTTGCGGCGATGAAGGTGACCGCACTGACCGAACCGTAGACGGCCGCCACGCCGATTGCTTCGAATTGTCCGATCACTCGCCGCAGCGCCAGATAGCCGACGATGGGAACCGCAATCGCCATTGCCACGGCTAGCCCGAGACTGACGATGACCGTCTGGTCGATGCCACTCGCCCGGATGGCGAAACCGCCCTTGAGTCCGAGAGCCATCAGCAGGTAAAGCGACAGGAACCGACTGACTTGGTCGGGGATCTGGAGATTGGACCGAACCAACCCGGCAAACAACCCCACAACAAAGAAGAGAACGGCCGGGTCAAGGAAGATAGGCATTGACCGAAACACTACACGGTCGCGCGAAAAACCACCGGTTCCACTCCCGCGCTCACGTCACGGCACGGAATGGTACCCACCAAGTGAGCGCATGCGGTCATGCCGGCGGGCCGGGTTCACCAGACTCATGCAGGCGTTCGCGCGCGGTCTCCCGCCTTGCGTCACCGGGATGGCGCCGGTGACTCCCGTGAGACCGAAGTCCGGGGGCATGTTGAAGTACAGCGACGCGGTCGCACCCGGAGCGACCACATATGTCTCATGAAAGATGCCGACGGTTGAACCCGACTTCGATGCGGCGCGATAGAACTCAAGCCACACAGGACGATGCTCGTAATCGTCGTTCCGCGCGTACCGTTCCAGGTGTTCGAATGACTTCCAGCACTGCACGACGGCAATGGTGCGACCCCAAAGGCAATATCGGGCCGAGACCAAGCCGAGAACTCGGTTTCGTTCCAACTCACGAATCATCCGCGGCATGGCCAAAAAGGGCGGAAGCCAATCGGTAGGGCGCGCCCAGTCATGAACGTGCATGCCGATGATGAACACGGCACCGCCCTTAGTCGGCCAGCCATCAAGCGGGGTGGGATTGCCATCGTTGTTCCAGTCCTGCCTCGCGTGCCAACGAGGTCTAGCAGGACGCAAAACGCCTGCACATCAAGGGAGATTTGACCGTCGCGAAGCGTATGTAAATCGGGGGCGATGGGGCAGGTGGAGATGTAATCAACGTTCACCTTACGGCACTCATGCGCAGAAGGCCAGTCTGGGAGAGCGTACCCGTCCACCCAATTCGCCATGATCCGGGGAAATCCCTTGGATTGGGGTGGTTGGCGAGGGGGCCCCTGACTACCCGAGCACTGCGGGACGTCAGATCCAGTCGATCTCGTCGAGGCAGAGTTCCCGGAACACATCCCGGTTGAACGAAACCCCAAGTCCCGGCACGTCCGCGAGGTCCATGAACCCATCCACTGGGCGCAATGGGGTCTCCACCAGTGCGTTGGCGAGGGGGGTCGTGCGGAATGACTGCGGGTATTCGCACAACAGGAAGTTCGGCGTCGCCGCCGCCAAGTGCAGGCCCGCCGCCAAATGGATCGGCGTGGAGATGCTCGCGTGGACGCACCACCGGACGTTATGCAAGTCCGCAATCAGTGCGATCTTCCGACCCTCGGAAATGCCTCCCGCACGGCACACATCTGGCAGGATCACATCGGCAGCCCGCTTGCGGAACTTGTCGAGGAACTGCCAGCGGTTGCACTCGGTCTCACCATTCGCCACCGGAATGTCCAGGGTCTGGCAGAGGGCTGCATATCCATCCACGTCTTCCGGGGGCAGCGGGTCCTCGAACCAGCCCGCGCCGGCCCGTTCCAACCGCCGTCCGGCAGCCACGGCCGTGCGCGCGTCGTACACACCGTGCGCATCGACCAGAACATCCGCGTCACCCCGGACCGCCTCGATCACCGCCTCGACACCATCGAGATCCTCGTCGAGCGGACCGCGACCGACCGATAGCTTCATCGCGGTGTATCCCTCGGCGACAAACCCTCGCGCCGCCCGGATGCGGTCATCCACCGTCGCACCAGGCACTCCAGACAAGTAGCACGGAATGTGCGTCGAGTACGGGCCACCAAGCAGCCGGTAGACCGGTTGCCCAAGCGCCTTGCCGGCCAGATCCCACAGTGCGATGTCGATGCCCGCAATGGCTTCCAGCATCACGCCGGTGCCGTAGCCACGCAGGCGCATGCTCGCGTACAGGGCATCCCAGATTGCATCGATCGCCAATGGATCGCGACCGATCAGCTGCGGGGCGAACAGGTCGGTGATGAGCGCCTGCGCGACCCGGGGAATCGGTGGCGAGTGCGCCTCGCCCCATCCCACCAATCCGTCGTCGGTCACGATCCGGACCAGCAGTACCTCGGCCTGTGCTGGATAGACGCACAGGTGGCGCCCGTCGTTGCGTGCAAGGGCCCGGGGGCGGGAGCTTCCCGATGCCTCGACGGTCGCCGCCCGTAATCCGGCACTTCCCTCGTAATCCCGCTGTGCCACAACCCTGAACGATTCAACGCGTGCGATCTTCATGCCCGGTAGTGTGCCCGATCCACCCGATGCCGGTCTCCCACTCACATCGGGGTTGACACCGCGAAGACCGTCTGCCACCCTCGCCCCCTATGCCTACCCCCGGTGGGTCGGTCATCCCCCCTGGGAGCGACCGACCCCCATTTCCATCAAGCATCGGTCTCTGAATGCACGACCACTGTCACCCTCCCGGGCGTTCGCCACACCACAGCCGGTGACCAATCTGGTCGATCACGGGCAGTAGGTCGGCCACCGTGTCAATCGTGAAGTCCGGCCTCGCCCTCGCAAGTGCAGCACTCGAGCGATCACGGACTTCCTGGCGCCCGCGATCATCAAGCGCGTCCCACTCCGCGTGCGTCAACCCGGCCGCGTTGCCACTCGCCAGGATGCCAACGGTCCATGCCCCAGCGTCACGTCCCTCCAGAAGGCCCGGCACGGTGTCGTCCACCTTCACCGCCGACCAAGCGGGCCACATCCCGAGTTCAATCAGGCATCGCCACATCCCCAACGGCGTCGGACGGGTCACCGGCAAGTCGTCGGCGCACACCATCGCGTCAGGCACGAACCCTTGCGATGCCACAAGATCAATGATGGCAGCCATCACAATGCGTGGGTAGCCGGTTGTCGATCCGATCCGGATCCCACGCCTGCGCAGGGCATCCACCACCGACACCACGCCCGAGATGACGCCGGCATGCGCACGCACCGCCATTACTTGCCGGGGCGTGAACGCTTCGTACAGCCTGTCAACCGCCGCCTCATCAAATGCCGACCCATGGATCTCCCGCCATGCCTCGGCCACCCGCGCCATCATCCCCATTGTCCGGATGTGGTCCCGCTTGGGCAGACCCATCGGCGCACGTGCCTCTGCCTCGGTCACCGGCACGCCCTGCGCACTGAATGTCTCCACGAACGTCATTGCCGGCGCCCGACTACCAAAATCGACCACCGTCCCGGCCCAGTCGAACACCACCGCCCGGACGCCCAAGCGAAGCGCGTATGAATCTGGTGCGACGGGGCGGGAGCGAAGCATGTCTGGATCAGGGGCGATGGGGCGGGAGCGAAGCATGTCTGGATCAGGGGCGATGGGGCGGGGTTGATGAAAATGCTCATCCGGTCGAAGTGCAACCGGGTGGGACGCATCCATGTTCCCGGTCACAGCCAACCCCCTAGCACGTCCTCGGCCAGGCCGAATGCCGTACTCGCACCCGTGCCACTCGTCACCACCACCACCCGCACCCGGTCATCCGGCGCCACCACCAGGGCGTCCGACGGCCCACCCACCGGGTAGACCCCCGTCCACCGCTCCACCACCTCGCACGAGGCCAGGTCGACCGTCTCATGCAGATGGCGAAGGATGATCCGGTCGACCTCTTCAGATGCGAAGGGCAGGGGCGACACGGCGTCGTGGTGCGAATCGCCGACCACGAGAGTGCCGTCGGAACTTTGCACAACGATCAGGTGGATGCCATTCGCCAACGCATCACCCGCCTCGGTCTCCAGCCTGGTCCGCAGGGCGACCGACTCCGGCAGGTCGGCGTAGCCCCGATACCGCACCAGGCTCAGGTCACCCATCACCGGTGCGGTCAGGTGGAACCCCACCGGAGGCCGGACCCGCAGCATTTGCAGTTGCGTGAGGCGCAGGTCGAATGGCGCAAGCCACGTGCGTGCCACACCGGTCAGCACCGTCCCCGGACAGACAACCACGCGCGACGCCCTGATCACTCCAGTCACGGTCCGCAGGCCATCGGGAGTCACATCAAGGACGGTTTCACCCCACCGAAACATCACACTGTGGGCTTCGGCAAGCCAACTTGCGAGGCGTGGCACCGCCTGACGCGACTCGACCCGAAGTTCGTGGGGCGAATGCATGGCACCCACCGCACCATCCATCCGCAGTTCCGGTGCCCGGTGGCTCACGTCGGACGCCCCTGCAAGTTCACACCCGTGGCCCATCGGCGTGCGAGCGAAGGCCTCAAGGACCGTCCACGCCTCGGGCCGGTGCGCGGTAAGCCAAAGGCCTCTCTGCAAGATCGGTATCCCGGCGAGGGGCGCAACCTCCGCCCAGACATCCCGTGACCGCATCGCCCGTCGCCATGTGTCGCCCGCCCCTTGCCCGGAAACGGTGATGAACCCGAAGTTCCTTATGGAAGCTCCGACGCACCGGTCATCGCGGTCAATCACCACCACTCGCCAACCACGCCTCGCCGCAACAAGTGCGTGCGCAAGTCCCACAATCCCCGCACCCACCACCGCAAGGTCGAATATGTCTCCCGCCATGATGTGTGCCACCGTATCACGGTCACGTATCCTCGCCCGGAGACTAGGCTTTCCCACCGGCGGTCAAGATCAGGGAATTCCCCATCGGCCCGTTCACGCACATGGGATACCGTAACGCAATGAACCGTCTGATACAGCACTATCTGGAGATGGTCGTTGCCATGTTTGCTGGCATGATGGCCTGGGGAAGGCTGAGCGCCATGCTGTTCGGCGAGGGTGGGGCGATGAGCATGCACGCCTCGATGCATGGCACGGAAGTGATTGCCACCGAACAATCGGTCATGTCACAGATCGGTGGAATCACCGCGATGGACCTGTCGATGATCGTCCCGATGATCCTGTGGATGCGCTACCGGGGGCACTCGTGGCGCCACGGTGCCGAGATGTCGGCCTCGATGGTCGTGCCAGCCATCCCGGTCTATGCGGCTGAACTGATCTGGCCCGGAACATTCGGACCGATGTCAGCGATGTGGAGCCACGGGGCGATGCTTCTGGGCATGGCCGCCCTCATGATCGCCCAACGCGACATGTATGCCGGTCACGACCACGCACACGCACCGGCGTCCCCAGCGGATGCAGCCGCCGCACCTGACGCCACACCGAAGTTCACCCACTGAAACCGCCCCGGGTTGCCGACACACCGGCGACCCGGGGAACTGAACCGCAGCAAAGCGACTATGAACATGGGGTGGCGGGGTGGCGCTCATGTCCGCGTCGCCGCTTAGCTGACCCGGGCCATCACTTTCCCACCGACAATGGTCGTGCGCGCCACAATCTGCCGACGCACCGTTTCGGACACCCCGTAGGAGTCGGTCAGGACCACCTCCCGGTTCTCAACCGCAAGGATCGCAACATCGGCAAGATGCCCCGGGCGCAGGGACCCGATCCGGTCGCCCCACCCGATTGCCTTTGCCGGACGGGAGGTAGAGGCCCCAACCACGTCTACAAGCGGCATGCCCATGTGCAGCAGCCTCGTCATCGTTGCCGGCATGTCAATCGACACCGGCGGGCGGATGCTGTTGATATGGACGTCCGTCGATATTGTGTCGGGCCAGAAGTCCTGGTCAGCCAGGTGATGCGCGGTCGTCCAGTTGAAACTGCCCGATCCGTGCCCGATGTCAAATAGCACCCCACGGTCACGGGCTGCCCTTACCTCAGGCTTGACCCGACCGTCACGCTCGGTCAGGCGCGTCACCGGCTGCCCCTTCCACGCGTGCGTCACCATATCGCCCTTGCGCAGGGCCGCCAGACCCTCCTCGAAGACTGGTGGCGGATCACCGATGTGCATCATGACCGGTACCTGCGCCGCCCGGGCCGCCGCGATGGCGTGCCAGACCGGCTGCAACGAGTTGTCCTCACCGAACGCATTGCGGCTTGCCCGCACCTTCACGCCGACGATCAGATCGCGGTTCGCCTCAACCACCCTTGCCGTCTCCGTCGGGTCAACGAACCGGCCATAGCCACATTCGGGCATTGCGACCAGACCAATGATGGAAATGTTCAGGAACGCAAGCACACGGCTTTGCGATGGTTCGACGATGAACCGGCGGAACCCGTCCCACGTTGCCGCCCCGACGCTCCCGGCATCAACTTGCGTCGATGTGCCGCTTCGTGACGCTAACGGATCGGCATCAATGGAGAGCGGGGTGACGCCCGCGTAGACGTGAGCATGCAGGTCGATCAGGCCCGGAGTCACAAGGCACCCGGTCGCATCGATCAGTTCCGCACCATCGCGCCCCAGTTCCGAACCCACCGCCGCGATGCGTCCGTCACGGATCCCCACATCGGCCACACGATTGGTCCCGGTCTCCGGATCGATCACGGTCCCGCCGTGCACCACAAGGTCAAATGTCGGTGTCATCATGCCGGTCAGGATAGCCTCACCGATCCGATAGCGCGAGTGCAGGTCGCCGGGGGGCACTCTGGCCTGTGGAACCGACAAGCCACTCCGCCACCCCATGGCTATGTTCGCTTCGCATGGCCCACTCGTATGCCTCGGTTACAACCCTCGTCTGAGCCAAGACATCACCCGTTGACCGGAAAGTTTCCGGTTCGGGGGTGCATCGCGGGATCGACAAGCGAAAAGTGGGCAAGAATGCTCGCGGAACAGAGCGGAACCCACCCCATCGATATCCCGGGTATCCGAGCGCCTGGCCTCCCTTTCCGCACAAGACTTGGGTGGCGACCCAAAACCGGCCGCACGACGGCACATCGACGCCGCCCACGAACAGTTCTTTTGTCAACGCCCAAGACCGTTTCGGAAAGGGGGAACCCGGCTGCACGCCACTGGAGTTTGCGCTAGACGAAGATCTCGAGAGGCAGGAAGGCCGTGACGATGAAGTTCGGCACGTCAACCAGTTCCGATACCTTGAGGTCCACCGCCACCGAACAGATCGCATACGCCTGCTGGCGTGTATATCCGTGTTCACGCACGATGTATTCGATCATCCCAAGCAGGGCGTTCTTGGCCGCGAGGGTTGCATCACCACCATGGTTCTCGTCATCCGCGGTGATCGGCATGCCCGGGATCGCGACGAACCGACCCGGCGAAGAACGGTAGGGCACCGCGTCAGTCCCCGTGCGAGCCAGATAGAACGACCGGATGCCCTTGCTTGCCGCGGCGCCCTTGTGCAGGTGGAACTCAAAGGTCGACTCCGACCGCATCTCGATTGCGGTGCCACACGTCTCGCTGTCACCCTGCGCGAAATGCACATCGCCCACACTGAAGAGGCCACCGGGGGCCGAGACGGGGATGTAGATCGAGGTGCCGGGGTTCAGTTGCTTGATGTCGATGTTGCCCGCGACCTCACGCGGTGGGATCGTGCGCAGGGCGTGTCCGGCGATGAGCGGATCACCCGGCACTGCCCCAACCGGATCGGGTGGCATCGCGAACCCGCCGCGTGCCACCAGGGCGGCCTCGCGCTTGGCAATCCGTTCGCGCAGTGCACGACCAGGGGCCAGCCCGATCACCCCCGGATGCGCGACGTAGGGAATGCGCACGCCCGGCAGGTCACCGGATTCGGCGAACCCGTCAGCGATCGTCCATCGCACCAGATGCGGATCAGGGAAGTGATCGGCAAGGAACCCGAACCCCGGAACCTGCACGGTGTAGCCAAACGACGCCGGGACGATATCGACGACGCGCACTTCAAGGAGGTCGCCCTCCTCGGCATCGTCGATTGCGACCGGACCCGTGAGAGGATGCACCGGTCCGAGATCGATTTTGGCAATCTCATCAAGGGTTGACTGACGTGTGACCTGCCCATCGAAGGCATCTCGCGTCTGCATGGTCACCCGGTCACCGGACCGCGCATGGATCACCGGACGGATGTCCTCGTGCCAGCGATTGTGTCCGACTTCGGGCTGTTGGATCAGGGGCCGGGATTCGTCAATGTCGATGCGGTGTGTGTTGCCGGTCATGACGTGCCTCCTTATGACAAGTCTACGCCGTGATCTGCACGACTGAAGGGCACCATCCACACCGCATCTGTCAGAACTTCAACCCCTCCATCAACCCCCGCACAAACCACCTTTGCGTTGCCAGAAAGAAGATGGCGACTGGCGAAGACGCCATGACAAAGGCAGCCGCCTGTGACCCGTAACTGGTGAACTCCCCAAACTCCATCGAGACACCGAGGAATTGCATCGCCATCCCAATTCCCAGGGTGAACAAATCGCGGTTATCAATCATTGTGAGGGTGAACAGGTACTCACCCCAGACCCTGATGAACTCGAACAACGCTACGACCATCATCGATCCCGTAGCCATCGGCGCCATGACATACCAGAACGCCTGGAAGCGGTTGCATCCGTCAATCAGCGCCGCGTCTTCAAAGTCTGGAGGCAGATTGAGGAATGACTGGCGCATGATGAAGACTGGCACCGCCAGTCCGGCGGAGAATGCCAGGATCAGCCCGAATAGGCTGTTGCGCAACCCCAGAAAACTCATGAGTTCGTACTGCGCCATCAGTCCACCCGCACGGGGCACGAAGATGAGCATCACCATTGTGTAGAAGATCAGGTCGCGGCCCTTGAAGCGCAACCGAGCGAACCCATAACCCGCAAGCGTCGCCAGGATAGTTTGCAGAACGGTTGCACCAAGAGTGACGATGAGTGAATTGCGGAAGAACAGATCGAAACCGGTTAGTCGCTTGATTGCATATTGGTAGTTTGCAATAGTGGGATTTAGGGTGATGAAACTCGGAGTTGCCTGAAAGAGTTCCGCGCGTGTCTTCAATGAAGAAGCGATTGTCCAGATGATCGGTGCGAGAAAGTACAACAGGAGCAACCACAGCAACAATCGCGCTGAAAGCCCACCTCGGTACTTGATCAACCAACCGACCGCAATCGACATTGGCGTCCTAACCGGACGGGGTCGTGGCGGTGGCAATGTGGTCGAGAGACCGGACATCACACCCTCCCCGACCGCAGTAGGCGGAACACCAAGCCCGAGATTCCCATGGATGTCAGGCCAACGGTCAGGTTCATCGCCGCTGCGTATCCCCACCGGAGGTCGCCTTGGAGGAATGCAATTTCATAGGCGTAGCGGCCGATCAATCGACCTGCACCCTCCGGTCCGGCATCTGTCACCCCGTAATAGATGAGCGATGCCTCAGCCTCGCCGAGTACACCGGCAGCCAGCACGAAAATCACCGTGAACGTTGGTAGCAGAAGGGGAATGGTGATGGCAGTCAGGCGCTTCCACCAACCTGCACCGTCAATCGATGCGGCTTCATAGAGTTCACCATTGATGCTGTAAAGACCCACAAGCAGAAGTAATACATTGCTCCCCATCGCCTTCCACGCCGCAATTGTTGCCAGAATCGGCACGACGGCACGTGCATCCCTAAGCCACGCGGATACCGCCGGACCGAATAGTCCCTTCAAAAGCACTGCGATGTACCCGAATTCCGGACTGAGGAACTGGCGCCATACCAGCAAAGCGACCGACGCAGGCAAGATCACCGGTAGGTAGGAGATGACCCGGTACACGCCCGCCTCGCGAGGGCCGTGCACTTGGCTTATCAGCACCGCAACAAAGAATGCCATTATGAAATTCAGCGCGAAGTAAATTGCTGTGTACTGCAGTGAGCGCCCAAATGATTCCCAGAAGACTCGATCATTCGCCATTGCAAGCCAATTATCGAAACCGTTGAACGGGGCATAATCCGGAACCAGATAGCGGTAATCAGAAAATGCGATTACCAATCCCCGGATGATCGGGTAGGCATTGAAAATCAGGAAGAGTACGACCGCCGGACCGACGAACAAGAAGCCGGCAATACTTTCACCCCACGCCTCACGGCGCAGGGAGCGCACTGCCTGCCACCACGCCGACGCCGTGGCCGCCGCTCCAGACGGAGACGTCGCCATCAACTCACTCCCTCGATGGGTCAGGTAGTCGGCGAGCATGACTGATCATGCGCGTGGTCCGTCATGCTCACCGATTGGCGCCAGGCAAGGGCTACTTGAGTTGCTTCGCGACCTCTTCGTCAACCTCTTTGCGAGCCGCGCCCATCGCTTCCTTGATGCCAATATCGCCCTTGAAGAACCGATCGAGGTGAGGCCACATCTTGGCCTCAGTTATGGCGTAGGCACCGGCCACTGGTAGCGAGATTATTTGGCTATTCGGCACCAGTTTCAGCACTTCGTAAACCTCGGACAGATCCTTATTGTCCTTGAGAACCTTGTCAATCCAGTTTTGATGGACCGGTTGCCCCGAAAACGTCGTGACGCCTCTCCACCAACGCTCGGCGATGGTTCCATCCGGCCCGAGGATTGACAACAGCCAGTCGGTTGCCAACTGCGGATTCGGTGCACCCGGAAAGACGAATCCCGAGTCGATGTGCACCCATGTCCGTGGGGGGGCACTGGCGTTGGCCTGTGCCGGATTGGCGCCCTTGATCTTTGCGGTTCCCCAGACCTGACGACCAATGCGCACCAGTGAGTGCGATCCGAGCGAGAACGCGAACTTGCCCTTCTGCCAAACATCCATCGAGTCGGCATGCGGGTCGAGGCGCGCCAAACCGTCATCCTTCCACTTCTTGAGCATCTCGAGGAGCATGAACCACTCCTGGCTCTCGAATTTCAGGACACCCTGATCATCAAAAGGTTTCTCGATGAACGTCGTGAACATCGTGCCGAGTGTTCGGAACATGTCACGCGAAATGCCCATCGGGATGACCTCATCCTTGGCGAGGAGAGGCTTCATCTTGCGCATCATCTTGTCGACCTCGTCCCAGGTCGCAGGGAACTTGTCATAGCCAGCCATCTGGAGATAGTCCTCGCGATAGCCAACCAGATGCACATTCGCCTTCATGGGAATGAAGTACTGCTTGCCCTGGAACTGAAGGGCGTCGTAGATCCGTGACGTGAAGTACGACTCCTTCTGCTTGCCACCCCATGCAACCTTGCTGGTCTTTAGGTAGTCATCCAGTGGCGCCACCAGGCCCGCCTTGATGTACTTGAATGAGTCGAAGAATGCCGCGTACCCGTGCCCACTCCAACGGAGGTTCTTCTCTTTGATCTGCGCGAGAACCTTGGTGTCCCACCCCTGCGCGGTCTCTTCTAGCGTGACATTCCCGAGATCGGCACGCTCCTGATTGAAGCGAACGGTAGCGTCTAGCATCCCAAGATCGGCCCACGTCTTGTCGACCATGGTGATGATCTTGTTGTTTGCAGCAGCAGGTGCGGCAGCAGCGGTGGTTGGTGCCGCCGCGGACGCAGCCGTAGGCGCCGCGGCTGCGGGTGCCTTGGTTGGGTCGGCAGGCTTACCCACCGCCGGCGCCTGTGGTGCTGCCTCACCGCACGCCGCAAGCAACGCACCGATAGAGACCGCCCCACTCTGCTGCAGTAGTCGTCGACGTTCCATTCTCGCGTACCCTCTCCTCACCGTCCCCCGACGGTGTCAAACGACGGCTTAGGAAACGCACCAGCGCTTCTCATTCCAAGCAACCGACGGGAGGGCAATCTACTTCAGTTACGAAGACGCGTCAAATACTCCGAACCGCAAACCTACCGTACAAGCGTAGTGTCTGAGACAGGCAAAACCGAGAACCCGTGCAGTCTGGCAACCCACGCCTACCCGGCCACGGTCACCTGTCCTCGAACATCCGCCCAAGGCCCCCCAGGACCGATCCCTCGTCCCGTGACCGCCCGCCACCGCTTGGCGCCGCCGCCAGGACCCGTTCGGCAAGCCTAGAGAACGGCAGGCTTTGCACCCACACCGTTCCGTGTCCCCGCACTGTCGCAAGGAAGAGGCCCTCGCCACCGAAGATCATCGACTTCAGGTTGCCCGCCCGCTCGATGTCGTAGTCGATGCCCGGTGTCATCGCCACGAGGCATCCCGTGTCAAGGCGGAGCGTCTCGCCATGCAGTTCGTGCTTGACAAGCGTGCCACCCGCGTGAACGAATGCCAGTCCGTCACCCCGCAAGCGTTGCAGGACGAACCCCTCGCCCCCGAAGAACCCGACACCGAGTTTCCGCGCAAACGCCACCCCGATCTCCGTGCCGAAAGCTGAACACAGGAATGCGTCCTTCTGGCAAATCATCTCCCCACCAAGTGCGCGCAGGTCGAGTGGAATGATCTTCCCCGGGTATGGCGCCGCAAAGGCCAGCCTCTGACGCGTACGCCCAGAGTTCGTGAAGTGCGTCATGAACAGCGACTCGCCGGTAAGCACGCGCTTTCCCGCACCCATCAGCATGCCCATGAAGCCACCACCGGGATTGCTTCCGTCACCCATCTTCGACTCGAACGAGATATCCCCGTCCATGTACATCATCGAACCCGCCTCGGCGATGACCGTCTCGCCGGGATCAAGGGTGATCTCGACCAACTGCATGTCGTCCCCGACGATCCGGTAGTCAATCACGTGCGATCCTGCCATCATTCGTCCCTTCAGGCACCAAGTCCGGTGCGGACCATTGTGAATCCAACCTACCACGTGCAGGTCACCGTGATGACACTCAGTAGTACGATGCAGCCCAGATTTGGCGTCGACTGCCTCGCCCCGCACAGGAGGATCCCCGGTGACCATCTGGAAACACGAACCTGCCGGGACAGCCGGCGAGGCATCCAGCCCACTTCACGTCCATGTCGACCGGCACGGCACCCCTATTGGCAATCTTCCTGCATGGCCCGCGCCGGCACATCAATACACCGCACCGACCGAGCGCCAACCGATCACGATGCCCGAACCGATCACTGCCCCGACCGGGCCCGTCATCGTCGTCGTGCAGGCACATTCAGACGATCTGTCATTCTTCGGATCCGGGACCATCGCCCGCCTGGTGAGGGAGTCCGGCTATACCGCCTACCTGATCCAGACCACCAACGATGACAAGTGCGGTCCCACACCGAGTGTCGGCGAGACGATCCTCGCAAACGAGCACGAAACTGAAGAACTCGCCCGCATTCTCGGCATCCGGCGCGTCTTCAACTTTGGGTACCAGAACCACTTCCTGGACGCCGTCTCGGTCGCCGAACTCCGGTCACGACTTGTCTTCCTGTTCCGCCTTCTTCGACCCGACATCGTCATGACCTTCAATCCCGCCCAACCCGCGGAACAGAACCCCGACCACTGGGTCACCGGCCAGGCGGTAGAAGCCGCCAGGTGGATGGCCGGACTGGACAAGGACTACCCGGAACACCTGTCTGCAGGATTGGCACCGCACATCATTCGCGGTCGGATGTACTGGGTCGCCCGCGCCGGACAACCCACCAACCGCATCGTTGATGTCTCCGGCTACGTGGACACAAAGGTCGAGTCGCTCGCCGTGCACCAAGTCCAGGGGACCGCCGGGTCAACCGGACGGCGCTTGCGTGCAACCCTCGCCGATCGTGGGTTGGTCATTCCAGAACTCGGTGACGATGACGACACCGCCGACCGTGCCTACATCCGCCGGTTCATGCTTGCGCCCGGCATCGGACTGGGTGCGCGCCATGGCATGGCCTGCGCCGAACCCTTCTACTATCTGGACGAATCGGACACCGACCTCCATGAGGCCAACGTCACGGCCTGGGTCAACGCCAATGCGGTGCCTCGCAGGTAAAGGCGTCATGTTCCCGTCCGCGGGCTTCGGGTTGTGGTCCACGGCCTTCACGTTGCGGTCCACGGGCAGCCATGCCCGCCAAACCCTCGTCCCGAATCAGTAAGGGCAGCGCCGAAGTCCGGTGCCCCCGCAGGAGTACCATCCTTCACTGACCTCGAATGACTATTTCCATCGACGCCACCACCAAGTCAGTCCCCAGCACACCCGAATCTGTACCCGTCGCCCGCTGGGTACCTTGGCTGTTCCAGGTGGGAAACCTCACTTTCTGGCTTTCCCTCTACTTCTACGTTCCCATCCTGCCCAGCTACGCCGAAAGCCTTGGGGCACCCCTCGGGGTTGTCGGCGCAATGCTCAGCGCCTATGGGGTCACCCAGTTGCTGCTCCGCATCCCGACGGGAGTCGCTTCAGACTGGTGGGGACGACGGCGTCCAGTCTTCGCCGCCGGACTGGTCGCCAGTGCCGCCGGAGCAGTCGCCTTCTACATCGCCCCATCGCCGTGGACGCTCGTCGGCGCCCGCGCGATTACCGGTCTTGCCGCCTGCGCGTGGGTCGGGATCACCATCATGTACGCGGGGTACTTCGCGCCGTCGGAGTCAACCCGCGCCATCGGATGGCTCAACCTCGTCAACGCCACCGGACAGGTTGTCGCCACGTGGTCCGGAGGCTTGCTCGCCCAGCATTACGGCTATGGCGCGCCATTCCTCGTGAGTGCCGCCGTGGCCATGGTCGGCCTCGCCTGCATCGCCTTCTGCCCGGAACCGGTACGCGCCGCCCGCACCGGACAACCGGTCACCCTGGATCGCCTGTGGAAGACCGCCACCGCACCCGCCCTGATCGGCGTGTCGCTGCTCTCCGCCGTCCAGAACTACGCCACATTCAGCACCGTATTCGGGTTCACCCCCGTCTACGCCGAACGGTTAGGCGCAACACGGGCCGACCTTGGCACGCTCACCGCGGTCTCGCTCATCCCGTTTGCCCTGGCCCAACCCATCACTGCGTGGTTGAACCGACGGTACGGCCCACGCAATGTCGTGGTGACTGGCCTCGCGATGATTGGTCTGACCGCGGTCACGACACCCCTGTGCGTAACGCTGCCTATGCTGCTAGCCGTGCAGGTCGTCGCCGGCGGAGCACGTGGCGTTGTCGGCACCACCCTCATGGGCATCGCCATCCGCCGTGTCGCCCAGTCCGAACGCGCCACTGCCATGGGCGTCTACCAGGCCGTCTACGCCATCGGGATGTTCTCTGGTCCCCTGATCGGCGGGGTGGTTGGCGAGGTCTCCGGCTTGCCGATGATCTTCATCTCCACCGGAGCGGTTGCGATTGTTGCCTCGGTCGTTGCAATGGGCGTCCTGCGCGACGCATGAGAACGGCCCCCATCCCGCAAGGAAAGGGAGCCGTGTAATCACCCAAGACCTAATCGGCGGTCTAGAACTCGCGCACCCAGATGTTGCGGAAGCGGACCAGGTCGCCGTGGTCCTGAAGGCGCAGTGGGCCCTTCGCCGGATGCGCCTTGTAGGCGGGCAGGATCTTGTGGTTCGTGGTCCCAAGCAATGCCTGGTGATTCTGGATCACCACACCGTTCAGCATCACGGTCACGATCGCCGGACTGACCACCTTCTCTCCATCGAAGCGAGGGGCCTTCCAGATGATGTCGTAGCCCGACCATTCACCGGGGATGTGGCATACGTTTGCCAGTGGCGGGTACTGCCCGTAGAGGGCGCCCGTCGTGCCATCGGGATAGGTCGGGTTGTCGTAACAGTCAAGGACCTGGATCTCGTAGATGCCCATCATGAAGACACCCGAGTTTCCGCGCCCTTGCCCGTGGCCCTTCACCACGTCCGGGGAACGGAACTCGACGTGCAACTGGCAATCTCCAAACACATGGGTCGACTGGATGTCGCCGGTCTTCGGAGCGACCTCCATGGCACCATCAACGATGTGCCACTCGGCCGGCCCACCGGACCGCACGCTCGTCCACCCCGCCAGAGAGTGACCGTCGAACAGGATGTGTGCGTCTGACGGCGCGTTGCCGGGGTGGCGTCCCGGCGTCACAACCGGCGGTTGCGGGCGGGTCCGGTCGTGGACGCGGAACCCGAGTTCAGGGATGATGGGCGTGTCGGCATAGCCGAGTTGGTTGGGTACCTGTTCTTCAATCATCATGGTTTCAGTGTACTCACTTGCCACCAGATCGGTGAGGCGGTGCGAAATCAGGGGCGTGGTGGCGCAGACGTACCTTTCGGAACGGTTCGCTCAGTCGCCGCCTCGTCATGGACCTTCAGGCCGACCCGTCGCGCCACCATGCCAATCTCGCCATGCAGGGTGCCCGGCATCGCAGCGGCATCCAGGATGCCGACGCCCTTGAGTTCGTCGGGGATGTCATGCGACATCCGGCCATCACTCATGATCAGGGTCTCGTTCGCAAGGTCGGAGATTGTCGGATCGTGCGTCGCCATGATGATCGTCACACCACGTTCCTCGACGACCCGCTTGAAGAGGCTCATGATCTCCAGGCCGGTGACACTGTCAAGGGCACCCGTCGGTTCATCTGCGACGATCAAAGCAGGTTCGTTCGCCAAAGCCCGCGCGATTGCCACGCGTGACTGTTCGCCACCGGAGAGTTCGAACGGGCGATGGTGCATCCGCTTGGCCAGCCCCACCAGTTCCAGGAGTTCCGTCGCCCGCCTCTGGCGTTGGCGCGCACCTGTACCGGCGATTCGCAGGGGCAGTTCGACGTTCTCGTACGCCGACAATACGGGCAGCAGGGCGAACGCCTGGAAGATGAACCCGATGTCGTGCCGGCGCAGTTCCGTCAACTGCCGGTCAGACAACTTGCGCGTGTCCTCCCCGCGGATCAGCGTGCGCCCTTGGGTGGGACGGTCCAACCCACTCAGGATGTTCAGCAGCGTCGTCTTGCCAGACCCGGACCGGCCACGCAGCGCCACCAGTTGCCCCGCGCGAATCTCGCACGACACCTCACGGACGGCGTAGACATCCTCACCACCAACCCGGTAAACCCGGCTCACACCCTCGCAGACCGCAATGGCAGCCCCGGGCGCGGCCTTCGGTTTCTCCGTCATCGCCGTTGCCATGATCGCCGATTGCCTCCAGGCATATCCGTCAATGCCTCTCCACTAGACATCCCCACCGTACCCCGTTCACCCAAATGGTCCGCGGGTAACCCCACCCGCAGTCCAGTCTTGCGGTCCGCGGGCATCCTTGCCCGCCCCGTCGGCCTTACGGTCTCCGTCACCGGCGTTGCCACCAACGACGCTTGCCTCCAACCACATCCTTCGGCGCCTCACCACTCGCCACCCCCACCGCCTCCACCGTGCCGCGTTCGGCTACCGATCCTGCAATCGCCGCCCGCACGACAATCTGGCCGTCTTCCATCTCCACCCGCACGCGTCGGCCAAGCCCCAGTTGTTCCACCATCTCGCGTGGCAACTGCAGGCGACCGGCGGCGTCCATCACCGTGAACTCCTCGTGCGTGCCCGATGAACCCGGAGCCGACTTCTCCTCGGCGGATCCATCACCCTCGGCAGTCTCTACCGTACGGCGGACCGTTTCGGTACTCGTTCGCCCATCACGGATCCGGACCACGCGGTCGACCCGGGAGGCGATACCCGGATCGTGCGACACAATCACGATCGTAGTCTTGTATTCCGCAACAAGTCGCCGGAAGATGCTGTAGATCACCGTCGCCGTCGCGGTATCCACCTCACCTGTCGGTTCATCGGCAAGCAACAGCGGGGGCTTGTTCGCCAAGGCAATCGCAATGGCAACCCGTTGCTGTTCGCCACCCGAGAGTTGCGAAAGCCGGTGTGTGCGCCGTCCCGCCAGACCAACCGCCTCCAGGAGTTCGTTGGACCACTCCTTCTGTTCCCGGCGGGACCGACCGGCCAGGATCATCGGGATTTGCACGTTCTCCAGTGCCGACAGGTACGGGATCAGGTTGCGACTCGATTGTTGCCACACAAAGCCGACCGTCTCGCGCTTGTACGAGACCATCCCGCCATCATCGAGTTTCAGCAGGTCACGCCCGCCCACGACAACCCGCCCCGCCGATGGACGGTCAAGCCCTCCAAGGATGTTCAGCAGCGTTGACTTCCCGGACCCGCTGTTCCCGATGATCGCCATCAGCTCGCCGGTCTCGACGGTCAGGTCAAGCCCCTGCAATGCCACTACCTCGAGATCGGCAACCTTGTAGATCTTGACCAGGTTGTCGCACAGGATCAGTGCCGTGCTATCCATCACGTCGCCCTAACCCCTCTCCCTCGATGAATGCAGACCTGATGGATCACATCCTCTCCCGTCACAACGGTGTGGGTGGGTGAGGGCACCACGGCAACGCACATCCCTTCTACGTCGGGGGCCATGGGGCGGGTCCGCAATCGGGAAATCACCATCAGCCTGTCTCATCACCGAACTTGATCGCCTCATGGATCTTCATCCGGGCCAGCATCCAGATGAACGCCGGGAAGGCAAACGCCAGGATCACCCCGAGGATGGCATAGATCTTGTAGATGTCGTCCCACGAAGTCATCACCACGAAACTCGGGATGCCGGCGTGTTGCTCACTCTTGATCTGCAGGAACGGGATGAACAGGTTGCCCGTCACGACGCCGAGGACCGTACCCGCCGCTGTGCCCAGGATGATCAGGAACCCCTGTTCAAAGATGAAGAGGCCGATCAACTGGGTAATCGAGAGACCCATCGCACGCAAGATGCCAAGTTGCTGCATGCGGCGCTTCGCTGACAGGAACGAGTACAGCATGAACCCGAGCACGGTGAGCATCGCCGCCACCAGGAACCCGACGGTCAGGATGCCGAAGATGCCGGTGCGTCCGGGGTCATCACGCAGGCGAAGCGCGGTCTCGCGTGCATCGGTTGCCCGGCTGACCAGGAAGTCCTTGTCACGCAACTGGTCAACGACCTGGCGCCACGGCACATCCGGATCCGTCTTCGCCCAGACGTCATACGGGGTCTCGCCAACCTGATCAAACAGGTAGTCCAGATTGGTGATCATGAACCGGTCGGTGTCTGGCCAAAGGGACGGGAAATACGTCACCGAGCCGACGATGATCAGGTCGATCGGTTTCTGACGGATCGTCACGACGATCGCGTCACCGATCTTGAGGCGGAAGTCGGTCAGGAACTTCGCGTCAACAATCGCACCCTTCTCGTTCGCCCCCATCGCGTTCATCAGCGAGACCAGCGAATCCGGTGCAAAGTCCCCACGCCACCACCCAACGCGCGCAATATCCGGTGGATCGACGCCGAGGATCTTGACCTCCTGCGGTCGGCCACGTCCGGTCACATTCGCATTGCCAACCCCACGCCAGATGCGCGCCACCGCCTGCACACCCTTGACTTGGGTGTGTTCAACGACCGGTTGGAATGACCACGTCTCCGACACTTCGTCGTAGTTGCCCGATTCCACCAGCGCCAGGTCACTGCCAGTCTGGTACATGACACGGTCGTTGTAGTTGCGGTCCAAGGTCTTGGCGACCGACGCGGCAAAGGTGCCCAGGGCGAGGGTCAACGTCAGTAACAGCACCAGTCGCGTGTACTGGCCCGGCATCCGGCTGATCTGACGGAGGCCAAGCAGGATGCTCACCCCGTAGACGCGGCTTCCCGCCCGGGAGATTCCCTCGATCAGGAACGGGAAGAACCGCAGGAAGACCAGCGCCCCCGCAAAGATGAACACCCACGGCACCACAAGGAGCAGTGGGTCAGAGAAGACATCACCGGCTGCGCCCAAGGTAAGGATCGACTGGCGCTGGGACAGCATGTAATACCCGTACCCGGCCACGCCAAGCAGCGCGAAGTCCAGGAACCAGCGTTGCCAGAATGGCCCGCGTCCCGACCGGCCCGCCTCCTGCTTGAACGCCACGATGCTGTACCGCGCCGCCCCGACCGCCGGTGCGATCATCGCCGCCACCGACAGCACGATCGCCCCTGTGGCGAACTGCATCGTCTGCTGGGTGATATGCACCGGCAGCGGATCACGGTTCGTGAACACGAGAAAGGTGTAGGTCCGCCCAATGAACTGCGCCACACTCATCCCGAGTATCGGCCCGACCACAAGCGCAAACCCACCAAAGATCGCACCCTCAACCAGGTAGACCCCAAGCACCTGAAACGTGCTTGCCCCACGACTCTTGAGGACTGCGATCTCGTTCCGTTGCCGGTCAACGATCATCCCCGCACTGATCGTGATGTAGTAGAGGACGATCCCGATCACCGGCACCGACAGCACAAACAGCAGGATCTTGAGGAAGAACAGTTTGGTCTCGTAGTCCTGAAGAATCGTCTCCGGAGAAAGTTCCATGCGGACATTGCCCAGCAGGGTTGCCGTGCGCGAACGCAGCTCATTGATCCCGTCCAGGACCCGCGCCACGTTGTCAGACCGTATCGACTTGACATCAAAGACCATGAACCACGCGAACTCGTGCGGTATTCCCTGGTAGGTCTTCGCGACGTGCCCGAGGAAGGTCTTCTCCGACACCATGATGGCGTTGTTGAAGTAGTCCAGTTGGTAGAACCAGTAGGGGTCGGTCGTGTCCAGCGGATACCACCGGCCCGTGATGGTGATGTTGATCGGGGTCAGTTTCCCCTGCTTCTCCCAGACCACCACGATGCGGTCACCCACATCGAGGCCGATCTCATCGAGACCGGCGGTAGCCATCATCGCCTCGAGGTCGCCATTCGGCAGGGGCTCAGGGTTTGGGAGGCGTCCGGCAAGCAGCTTGATCTTGGTCTCGAAATCCCGGATGAACGCGATGTACCCGTACCCCGCGAACTCGCGTCCCTGCAGGCTTTGGTCATCGGTTCGCGACAGCAGTGGCAGCGAATCACTCTGCCCGTACGTCACGTACAGGGTGCGCGGGATACCAACCGTCGTTTCCGCCTGATCCGCCAGATAGGCGTTCGCCTTGTTGTACTCGTCCAGTGTCACGGGCTTGTAGGCATTGCCCGACGCTGTCACCACCGGGGCGTTCCCGGTCTGCGCCACCGCACCCGGTGCCGGCGCCGCCGTCGATGACGTGTTCCCGACCGATGCCTCCTCGAAGTGCCTCATGAGAATGGCACTCTTCGGTTGCACCTGGTCTATCGATGCCGTCAGTTGCCGGTACAGCAACTGTTCGCTCATCCCTTCGGAGTACAGCGGGATGCTTGCCACCAAGGTCACGGTGATCACCAGACCCACGACGGCCGCCAGCATCAGGCTCAGGTTGTTGATGATCCGCTTGAGGACCATCGTCAGGATCGAGACAAGACTCACGGTTGCTTGGCCCTGACCCTTCCTGCGGGCGCCCCTCTCGCGTCAAACCGGGGGAGGGCCAAAGCGCAGCGCAAGGAGATGAGGGGGGAAGGTCGGGACGGTTGGCCATGGCGGCCTGCCGACGACGCAGTGATGGCCGTCCCACTCCACATGCACCGGGAACGGCTCATTCTGATGCCGGGAGAACCATTGGTTGTTCGGGGTGACATGCCTAGGTTCCCGCAAGAATGACCAGGCCATCCTCCAGGCCGGACAGGACTTCCGTCTCCTGTTCGGTCGAGATGCCAACCTCGACGTTCTTGGAACGCTTCACCGATCCATCCATGTATTCGACAAACCGGCGCTTGCCAACTGTCCGGATCGCCGAGGTCGGAATGATCAGCACATCCTTCTTCTGTTGCACGATGATCTGGACCCGCGCGAGCATCCCGATATCCGCCCCCGGGCGTGTCCATTCCACCGTCAGCTTCGTACTCTTGTCCGCCACCACACCCTGCTGCGTCACAACGGTGCTTGGCAAGTCGCGCACGATCCCGTTCAGGATCGTCCCCGGAAAGACATCAAGACTGATCATCGCCTTCTGCCCGACCGCAAGCTTGGCCATGTCGCTCTCGTTGACCTCGGACCGCACCAGCAACTGCGCCGGACTGGAGATGCTGATCACCGGATTGAAGGCATTGACGTTGTCACCGGGCTTGCCGTTGGTCTTCACGATCTTGCCGTCGTATGGCGCGATGATCCGCGCATCATCGAGGTTTGACTGCAACTGGTCCAGATCCAGTTTCGCCCGGTCAACCGCCAGTTGCAGCGACTGCAGGTCGTACCCAATGACCGACCGGTTCGCGTCCAGCGTCTGGCGCTTCAGATCAAGCCGTGCCCGCGCCAGTTCAAGGGCGACGGTCGCTGACTCAATCTTGTTATCCGCATCCTGCAGGTCGAATTCCGTCGGCCCGCGCTTGACGGCCTCAAGGCGTGCCTGTGCGGCCCGGACAGCCGCCTGGGCACTTGGAACCGCCACCCGGGCACTCTCGATGGCCACGGACAACGCGTCAATCTGGTTCATCAATGGCGAGAGATCCTGGTCGGATGGCCCTTGTTCCAGCTGCGCGAGGCGTGCCTGCGCCACCTCGACCGCCAACCGCGCCGCCTGCTGATCAAACGGTGCGGTCACCTTGGATCGGGCTACCGCATTCTCGGCGGCCATGACATCCTGCTCGGCCAGACGGAGGTCCCACGGATTGACCTGCTGGTTCTGCAACTTCTTGAGGTTGTTGCGAGCCTTCTCAACTTCAATTTCGGCGAGGCGGGTCGCCGCTTCGCGTTGCGCCATGGTGAGGTAGGTCTCGCCCCGAACGCGTTCCGCGGAAACCTCGGCCATCCGGATCGCAAGTTCGGCGTTGGCGATGTCCTCGGTCCGTACCGGTGGCGTGTCACGTACCTGTGCCAGACGGACCTTCGCCCGTTCCAGCGCCAGTTCCGCACTGCGGATGTCCTCGGCCCGGGGACCTACCGATGCCTGGCTCAGCTTGATCTTCGCAACCTCAATGTCCGACCGCGCCTTGTCCAGATCAGCGTCGGTCGCGCCTACCTTTCGGTACTCCAGATCGGTCCGCTTTGCAACAAGGTCGGCCTCACGCGCGGTCAGGTCGAGGCGTGCCTTGTCGAGCGACGCCTGCGCCGACACCGCCGTCGCCTCGGCATCGCGCACATCCTTCTCCGTCGCACCAGATCGAAGGCGTTCGCGGGCCAGGCGTGCACTGGACACGGCAATCTCCGCACTTTCGACCGCCTGCACTTCAGCTGCCGAGTCGTCGATAACCTCGCGCGCCTGACCCTGTGAGAGGCGGATCTGTGCGTTTTCGAGATCCGCCCGGGCCTTGCCAATCCGTGTCACCAGATCGCCAGTCTCGAGTTCCGCAAGCGGTTGACCAGCGGTGACCTTCTGGCCCGTTTCAACGAAGAGGCCACGCAGCCTCCCAGTGGTCTTGAAGTACAGGTCGGCTTCCTGTGAACTGATCACCCGGCCAAGGACCTTGATCGACTCGGTGATCGTGCCGGTACGGACATTGGCCGTCGGGCGCGACTGACTCGTGGACGTCTTGTCCATGACGGTCGGTTGCGCTTGCGCACCCGCAGCAACAGGCGTCTCAACCGCAGGTGTCGTTCCGGTCACTCCGGGAATCGACGGCGCCTCGCACCCGGCCAGGATCAATCCGGCCGTCACCGACACGCCAATGGCTGCCCGGAACACCACTTGCCAGTTCAGAAGCGCCATCCTCATGTCCTGCACCAGTGTCACACCCCCACCTCGCCCCGCCTGCTTCACATACGCTGCGCTTGGAGCAGGAGGAATGAGGCGGGGGAAATGCACCACTGGTTACACCGTTGACCGCAATCCGGACCCGTGTCCCAAGATCATGGTTCCCCGGGTGGCAGTGTAAAGACGGGGTACCCACAAGTCAATGACCCGGGGCGTCTGTCCTCTGGACCGTCAGGTCTGCGGGGCACCCTTCCCCAGATCGTCCGGCCCGCAGCCATCCCTCCGTGGTCTTCTGGCCCGGGGGCATCCCTGCCCGCATCCCTCAGGAAATGGGCACCGGGCCTCCGGGACCGCACCCTCCCCGTCTACAGGTCGATGACCCCATCGCGACCCTCGGCGACCGCACCCACGATCTGCTTCGCAACATGGTGCGCGTCGGCCGCCTGCTTGGGCATCGCGAACGGCACCTTCTTCCACAGGGGTGTCTGCACCGCGCCGGGGCGAATCACAAGCACGCGCCGACGGGTCTCCTTGCGAAGCACATCCGCAAAGGCCTCCAGAGCCACCTTCGCCGATGCATAGGCAGCGAGACCCGGCAACCGAAGGCGTTCGTGCACCGCTCCCAAGAGAACGATGGGCGCCCCGGGCGCAAGGTACGGCAGTGACGCCTGAACGGTCAGGAAGGCCGCCGTCAGGTTGTTGTCGAGGATCCGGTGCCACGTGGTCAAAGGCATCTCTGGAACCTTGGCACTCGTGATGTCACCCGCCGCGAACACGAACAAGTCAAATGCCTCAGTCACCGCTGTTGCCTGCAGCACCGCCTGTGCGACCGACGCCTCATCGGCAAGGTTGGCATCGACGGTGTACCGCGTGATCGAGGCCAGATCGGACGCATCACGCGCCACTGCGACGACCGTGTCGCCATCTCCCGCCAGTTCCTCACATACGGCACGACCAATGCCACCCGCCGCACCCCAGACGATCACGTGCTTCATGCCTGCCTCCCGAAATCAGTCGGCGAACTTGCTGCTATCCGTACTGCTTTGCAGACGGTGCACTCGGGTCCGCTGTTACCTTCGCGATTCTCGCACCACCACCCCTCTCGATACGGGTTGATGCCTCGGTAACCGGGATCAATCCCGTTCAAAACGAGAGGACGCTCATGCGCGGGTCACTCCGCTCTCCAATTGCAACGGAGAGGGCGGTGACAAAAAACGTGCATGGGGTCAGGGTGGGGAGGCGATGGCGGCGAGGCACTTCAGTCCGCGAGCATCGCTGCCCGCCAGCACGATTCTGGTTCGCGCGCCCGTCTCAGTCGACGCCGCTCCCGTCAGGTTTCACCAATGCTCACCCCTCCATGAGAGGAGGAAATGCCTCAGCATCGGGGATGAACTACAGGACCGACTTGGAAAAAGTGGATCAGGATGCCCGCGGACCGGGGTGGAACCCATTTCCGAGGCTTCACGGCCGGGCGAGAGCTCCGTCACGAGCGGCGAGGTGCACGACGGATCAGCCTTGTTGTGGTCGGCAATCAAAAGCCACGGGGCACTGGCCCAGCCGGACGGGCCACGGTCCACGTTGCCAGGTTGACCCCATACCGCTCACCAGCCACCGTCAGGACGATCTTCTGGTCACGGTCGATCGTGATCTCACCGTGGTTCCCGGCACTGTCCGACATCGCGAGGGACCCGTAGCCACGGACTCGCGTGCCACCGAAGATCGCGAGGGTCAACTCACTGGTAATGGTTCCGTCAAGCGATGCACTGTAGCCCGGCGCCGTGTACGTGAACCGAGATGGTGCCGCCATCCCAAGTCCCCGCAGGCCGAACGTCGTCCTCAGGATCTCCTCGCTACCGGAAAAGATCTCGCCACCTGTCAGCACCGCGTCGTAGTCGATGGCAATCCGTGGACGCAGCGCGACTACCCGCGCCGTTACCGACGCACCCGTCGCCGGGTCCGCCTCACTCTCCACATCTCCGGCACGGTTGAAGGACGGTTGGTAGCCCGCCCTGCCGTATGACGTGGAGGAAAGCATGGCGTAGACCGCCACATGCGCCAGCGCTTCCTGGGACTGACCAGACGCAGCCATAGCCTTGACGGGCGTCAACCACCGGGTCTTGTGCATCCGGCGCACCACATAGCCGAGCAGGGAGATTCCCTCCGCAGGTAATTCGTAGTGGGTCGTCTCCATCATCGGCGAAACCTCAGGATCAAGGGCGATGGGGGAAGCCGGGAAGGCTACTCGAGGGGCGGCCCCGCCACTGCCGGAGCAGCTCGCAGTTGCAGTGCCAGCGGATGGTTGTAGATTGTCGTGAAGACGTATCCGAAGGAAATAAGCATAACGATTGCCCCGAAGCCACCCGGGGCCGCGGTGCCATAGGTCTCCAAGATGAACCCGCCAATGATCGGTGCCACCGCACGCATCGCGCTGTCAATCGATGTGCCAAGGCCGAGCATGCCACCGATCTCCTGTGGCCGGACAGACTTGGAAAGCGTGGACGACATGAGTGTTGTCAGCAGTCCAAGGGAGAGCGACATCGGGATCTGGTTCAGGTTGAACATCAACAGCGTTGGCGCCAGTGCCCACCCCACCATCGCAATGGCCATCAGTCCGACGCACCCGAGGATCAGCACGTCCTCGCGCACCCGTGCATTGATGCGACCCGCTAGGAATCCCTGAACGATCACCGACAGCACACCCACGTAGGTCAGCACGTAGGCGATCTGGCTTGGCGTGAGATCAAACTTCTTGATCATGTAGAAGCCGGAGACGGTCTGCACGAGCCCACCGGCCAGCGTGACGCCGGCCAGCGTGATCAATAGCGAACCCACGAAGGGACGGCGCAGGGCCGAGGTCAGTGCCTCCAACGAAAAGATTGGCCCCTGTTTGCCGGCCCCGAGGCGGCGCGCTGCCCGCTCCATGGAAGAAAGCGACTCAGGCAGCCAGAAAAGCACCAGAAGCAGGTTGAACACGCACAGGCCGGCCGCCACATACGATGGGAATGACACATCAACCAAGTCTGCGAGGATGCCACCGGTCGCCGGGCCGAAAATGAAGCCAAGTCCGAACGTCGCGCCGATCAGTCCAAGGCCTTTCGCCCGGTTCTTGGCATCGGTTACATCAGCGATGTACGCCTGCGCGACACTCAGGTTTCCTCCACTGATCCCCGCAATGATCCGGGCAAAGAACAGCAGTTCCAAGGACTTCAGGTAGGACGTCGACAAGCCCATCAGGATGAACCCGAGTGCAGTCCCGGCGATCGAGAAGATCAGGATCGGCCGGCGCCCGTACTGGTCGGAAAGTCGGCCGAGGACCGGTGCGCCAATCATCTGCATGACGGCATAGGCGGCGAACAGCAACCCACCGGTCGTCTCGGCAGCCCCGAACATCTTCACGTAGCCCGGAAGCAGGGGAATGATGAGACTCAACCCGAACAGGTCGATGAACACCACCAAGAGAATTGAGAAGACGAGTTTGCCGTTCATGCCGCGATCCGTTCCCTCACCCGCTAACCCCGGACGATAGCCGACCACACCGGCACCATCGGAACTCTGTCACCAATCTGCAAGTATAGGCATGGACCTTGCAACACCGTTTGTTTGTAACCGTTCATGGGCACTATGGACGGGACACGAACCCCGGTTCGATCCCTGTCCCACCACAACGACGAGGCACCAGGCGAGACGCGCGGTACGATTGCCCCGGATGCGACAGGCACGATGACCACGGGGGCAAACCCGAAGAAGCCGGTACGTCCGGGTGAACCAAGCGAAGCATCTACCAGTCTGGGGCATCAGGAGGGGCCAAGCGAAGCGCCTTCCAATCTCGGGCAATGGGGTGGGCCAAGCGCACCACAACGCATGGACACCGTGGAACCAGCACCCGCCCCCCTGCCCGGCAATGCACCGAACGAACCGCGCAGTCCCTGCCTGATGCCCTTTGCCGACCTCAAGGCCCGCCTGCGCCTGGTCCCCACCCAACCCGGCGTCTACCTCATGCGCGATCCGCAAGGACGCATCCTCTATGTCGGCAAGGCCGGTGTCCTCCGCAACCGGGTCAGGTCGTACTTCCAGAAGCAGGACGACCTCGGCATCAAGGTGCAGCATCTCGTCGCACGCATCGCGTCATTCGACTGGATAGTCACGGCCACCGAACAGGAAGCCCTGATCCTGGAGAACAACCTCCTCAAGGAGCACCACCCGCGCTACAACATCAAGTTGCGCGACGACAAGCAGTACCTCTACCTCAAGATCTCAATGAACCAGCGGTACCCGCGCATCAGCACCGCGCGTCGCACCAGTCACGATGGTTCCCGCTACTTCGGTCCCTACTCCGATCCGACAGCGCTCCGTGAGACCGTCAAGCACCTCCAGCGCCTCTTCCAGTTCCGGACCTGCACCCTGGACATGGATCGCACCTACCAGCGTGCGTGTCTGCTTTTCCATATCAAGCGGTGCAGCGCGCCATGCGTGCGGGCAATCGACGAGACTGCCTACCGCGCATCGGTCCAGGACCTGATCCATTTCATGGAAGGACGCGGGCGCAATGCCCTGGACAGCCTGCGCATGGCAATGGAAGCCGCTGCCGGCGACCTCCAGTTCGAGCGGGCCGCCGCCCTTCGCGATCGCATCCGTGCCGCCGAACAGGTCATCGAGAAACAGCGCATCACCTCTGTCGGTCGGGGAGACCTCGATGCCATCGCCTACGCCGCCGATGGTGACGAAGTCGTCGTGCAGGTCTTCACCGTCCGCGACGACAACGTGGTCGGTCGCGAAGAGTTCGTCCTTTCCGACACCGCCGGGGCCGAGGCGGGCGAGATCGTTGCGCAGTTTGTGCAGCAATACTATGAACGCGCCACCTTCGTCCCCCCGCTCGTCCTCGTCCAGGCGTCGCCGATGGGCGAAAAGACCCTGCGCGAATGGATGGCAACCCGTCGCGGCGGTGCCGTCCATTTCGAGGTACCGCAGCGTGGCCCAAAGAAGGACCTCCTCGACCTCGTCGACAAGAACGCCACCCTGGCGCTCAAGCGCATGCAGGTGGAGTGGCTAGCCGACCGGCGCAAGACCACCGAGGCCCTGCGCGAACTCGCCGAGGGCCTCAACCTCTCCGATTCGCCCCGTCGCATCGAGTGCTACGACATCTCCCATGTGCAGGGCACAAGCACCGTCGCCTCGATGGTCGTCTTCGAGGACGGCAAGCCGGCCCGGCACGCCTACCGACGCTTCAAGATGAAGGCCGGCGACCAGAACGACGACTTCAAGTCCATGTACGAAGTCATCGAACGCCGCTTCCGCCGTGCCCAAGCTGCCTCGCAGGTCGAACTGCGGCCGTCCCCCGCCAGTGACCCGGGGAACGCGACTGAAGTGGAGGGAACCTCTCCCATCGCCGTTAAACCGAACCCCGAGACAGCGAGTGCAGGTGACCTCTCACCCGCGTCCCGCGCCGGGAACGGGGCCGGGGGGTTAGGCGCGCAATCCCGTCCAACATCGGAGGTCTTGGACGACACCGTTTCCCTGCCCGAAGATGCCGGCGAAGCCGGTCTCCTTGCGCTCGATGACGATGGTCCCGGCGACCAGACCGATGTCGATACCTCGCCATCGTCGGACGGCAAGGGGTGGGGTGTCTGGCCGGACCTTGTCATCATCGATGGAGGAAAGGGCCAACTCGGGGCCGCCGTCGAGGCACTGGAAACCCTCGGGGTTGCCGTTGGCACCGGAGGCCTGCCGATCGTTGGCCTCGCCAAGCAGTACGAGGAACTCTTCCGTCCCGGCTACAGCCAGGCAGTCCTTCTGCCCCGCACCTCCCAGGCCCTCTACCTGGTCCAGAGGATCCGCGACGAGGCGCACCGGTTCGCCGTGACCTACCACCAGTTGGTTCGAAGCAAACGGCAGATTGGCAGCCGCCTAGACCGTGTCGATGGGGTCGGACCAAAGCGAAAGAAGGCACTGATGCTTCGGTTTGGCAGCCTTGCCGGCATCAAGGCCGCCACCGACGCCGAACTCCTCACCGTCCCTGGCATCACCACGTCGGTCATCGCCCAGTTGCGCGAGCAACTCTGACGACCCGCGCCCCGAACTACCTGTCGAACGCCACCCGTAACCCGAACCCCACAAGCGCCATGCCAGACACCAGTTCCATCCACTGGCGCACCCGCGGACGCGCAAACATTTCCCGGGCCAGGTTTGCCCCCCAGATCAGGGCGCCATACCACGCAATCGCCTCGAGGTTGTGGGTTCCCGCCAGCACCAGTCCCCCAAGAACCGGAGGCACGCCCTCCGGAAGGAACGGCGGAAGCATCGCCACGTAGAACAGGCCGACCTTCGGGTTTGTCAGCGTGACAATCAACGCGCGTGCAAAGGTGGTCACCCACCCCACACGTTTGCCGTCGCCAGCACCGAAGTCGGTCGACTCCACTGGTCGACGCGCGTCCCAAAGGATCCGACCGCCAGTGTGCAGCAGGTATCCCGCGCCCGCGAGTCGCAGCGCGTCATACGCCGTCCGCGATGCCTCAAGCAGGGCACCGATGCCTACCGAGGCGCCGACTCCCCAGACGAAGACACCCCCGAGGATCCCGGCAAGGGTCGCGTAGGCCATGCGCGGTCCGCCAAGCGTCGCCGACCGCAGCACCTGCGCCGTGTCGAGGCCAGGCAGCATGGTCAGCATGCCGGCCACCACGGCAAAACCGATCAGGCTATCCATCACCGCGAGCTGTCTATCATCGCTCCGGAGGGTAGCGATCCTGTGCCACTACCCTCCGTCAATCACAGGCTACTGCCGACCGCGTGATGGCTTGGCGCGACTAGCCCCGGTGCCTCGCCACGTAGGCCATGGCCGACTCCCGCAGTGCCGGCACCTTCAGGCCCGCCGCCGTCGCAATCTCCACGGCTTCCGCCTCGGAATGACCTTCGTCAAGGATGAGGTAGGGCAGAACCACGGCACCAACCCGGTTTGCACTCTTGCAATGGATCAGGATTGGGCGTCGTCCGGCATCGCGGAGGACCTCACGGGCCTTGTCGTACGCCGCATCATCGGGACCGGCCGGCCCGACCGGGATGTTCAGGTACTCCATCCCTGCATGCGCGACCGTTGCCGCCTCGTCGTACCCACGCTCTTCCTCCGGCAACCGGAGATCAAGCACGGTGTGGATGTGCGCCGCCGCCAGGAGGGCGACGTGTTCCGGTTCCGGCTGTCCGCCTGAAAGGACGCCATGCAACGCGTGTGCCCCGATTGGCAACTGCGCTGCCAAGGCATTCATCTGATCCTGTTCGCTCATCGGCCCGATCTCCCTGTTGGTCACCCGACCGCGTCGCTTCGCAAACACGCAAGCAGCCGTGCGTCGCGCCGACACCGTCTCATCTGGTCCCTCGTAACGATAGCCTCCCATCGGTCCCGGCGATACTTGGAACGACAGGCAATTTCACGAATGCCCGTCATGAAACGAATCGTCTCCCGGTCAGGGGCGGCGTGGCGGGGCAAGGAACACAGCAATGGCGATGCAGGGTTCATTCCGGGGCAACGGAACCACACGGCGAGGCCTCTTCCGGCAGGCGACCCTCGGATCCACTGTTGCCTCGACCGCCCTCGCCACCGCCTGCAGCCCGGCCGATATCTCCCTGCCATTCAGTCCCACCGCCATCCCGCCGGTCACCATCAGGATGCAGGTGTGGGATGACATCCAGGACAAGGATGTCTACGACGCCATTGCCGCCGATTACACCGCCGCCAACCCGAATGTGAAGGTTGCCAACGACCACCAGGTGAACGGCAACGGCAATCCGGGGTATTACGACAAGTTCCAGAGTGGCGTGGCATCCGGAAACCCTCCAGACCTGGCCTACTTCCAGGGATGGCAGTGGCAGTCCTACGCCGTCTCCGGTGCCTTGCAGGAACTTGATGACCGGGCCGCGCGCGACAAGTGGACCGCGCCCTGGCCGAACGATGACGCCTACGAACTCCAGACCAAGTTCCGTGCCAAGCGCTACCTCTCGCCATCGAACATCGGCACGATGGTGATGTTCTATGTGAAGGAACACTTCGACCGTGCCGGCGTCACGTATCCCAAACCGGACTGGACCATCACCGACTTCCAGGAGACCGCCCGGAAACTGACCGGGACCACCGATCGTGGCCCCGTGTACGGCTACCAGTGGAACCCCGGCTACTTGCGGAACACGCCATGGTGGCGCATGAACGGTCGCCTCGAGTGGGACCGCATCGCCGAACCGAAGCAAGCCAACTGGACGGCACCGGAGATCGCCGAGGCCCTCCAATACCAGTTGTTCGACACGCAATACACCCTCAAGGTCGCACCCACGCAGGCCACCCTCGAACAGAATCCGGAGGCAAACCGTCTCGAGTTCGGGAACGTCGCCATGAAGGTCGAGGGGCCGTGGTTCCTGCCCCGCATGTGGGGTGACAAGGCAAAGCGTCCGGGAGGCACCGCGTTTGATGTGCAGGTGTTGCCGACCGGCCGGACCGGCAAGAAGGTCCATTTGAACCTCGTGGAGGGGCAGGTGATGACCAAGGCGTCCAAGGTTCCCGATGCCGCGTGGGGCCTGATGAAGTGGATTGCCGGTGACGCCGGACAGAAGCGCATCGCCGAGGGCGGACGGATGTGCAACGTTCCCGACACCAACCGCCGGTTCTGGCTTCCACTTGCGACCCAGCGCTACAACGTGGCCAACGCCGACGCTTTCCTGAAAGCCATCGAGGGATCGACGATCAATCTTGTCGGCGCCGTCACCGAGGCCGTCCTCGACCGCGAGGCCGACCTGTCGCGCACACTCGACCGGATGCGATTCGGCACCCTCCCCGCCAAGGAAGCCCTGGAAATCCTGCAACCCCGCATCCAGTCGGTCCTCGACGCCTGGTGGGCAAAGCAGGGGGTGAAGTAGATCGGAAATATATCCGCGCATCCTTCCACCAGTCAGAATCGCGAAAACCATCGATTGATTGCGTGTGCGTCCACGAGACGTTACGATGGATTTGCAAGATTCGGTGCGACCTCGTCAGGAATGACGCACCGGGAGCGGGAGTCACATGGCGACGCACGAGACCGCACCATCCTCCAAGAGTCGGCGCCGGCTGTTTGCGCAGGCCGCAGCTCTAGTCGGAATGACTGGCGGCCTCGCCGCATGTGGAGGTGAGACTGCCCCAGCCGCCGCACCAACTACAGCACCTGCGCCGGCCCCTACCGCTGCAGCCGCTGCAACCAAACCCGCCGCCGCTCCTACAGCCGCCCCGGCAGCAGCAGCCGGTGGTGGTTTCGACTGGAAGAAATACAAGGGCGAGTCGCTCAGCGTGTTGCTTGTCACCAGTCCGCGCGCCGACGTCCTCACCAAGAATCAGAAGGAGTTCGAGGAACTCACTGGCATCAAGGTCGAGGCCGACGTAGTCCCCGAGCAGCAGCAGCGTCAGAAGACCGTGATCGAGTTCACCTCGGGCAATCCGAGTTTCGACATCACTCAGATTTCGTTGCACGTCCAGAAGAGCTTGGTTGGGAAGGGGAAGTGGATGCTCGACCTGAATCCCCTGCTTAAAGACGCGTCGATGACCACTCCCGACCTCGCATTCGACGACTTCGGCAAACCCAGCGTCAGCTATAGCACGCAGTCCGACGGTCGCATGGACACCATGCCCAATAACCTCGACTTCTGGATCCTCTACTACAACAAGGAGATCTTCGAGAAGAAGGGTCTCAAGCCCCCTCAAACTCATGACGAGATGGTCGCTGCCGCCAAGGCAATCCATGATCCCAAGGGTGGCGTCTACGGTTTCGCGGCCCGTGGCCTGAAGAATGCAAATGTGCCCGTCTGGACAGGGTTCCTCCATGGATGGGGCGCGGACACACTTGACCCGAAGGACATGTCGCTGAAGACAACCACCGAGGAGGCAATCGCCGCCGCCGCGCTCTACAAGGACCTTCTCAGCAAGTACTCCCCCGAGGGCGTCGCAGGGTTCAACTGGAATGAGTGCCAGACTGCCTTCATGCAGGGAACCGTCGGACTGTGGTACGACGGTATCGGTTTCGCAACCCCCCTCGAGGACGCAACCAAGTCCAAGGTGGTAGGCAAGGTCGGTTACATCCTCACACCCAAGGGCCCGAAGGCGCAGCATGCCGCCATGTTCGGCGATGGCATAGGTATTACGAACGCCTCAAAGAAGAAGGGGCCAGCCTGGCTATACCTGCAGTGGGCAACCAACAAGGCCAATCAGGCACGCCTCCTCTCATCAGGCGGCGGGTCGCCGGCACGCCAGTCAGCCTACACCAGCCCCGACGCCACGAAGAACCTGACTGTTCCGAAGGAGTGGTTCGACACCCTCGTCGCTAGCACGAAGGTTGGACGCCCGGGGTTGCCCGAGATCATTCCCGTCACCGAGTTCCGAGACATCTTCGGCGTCGCCCTGACCAACATGATCAGCGGCGCCGATCCGAAGGCTGAACTCACCAAAGCAACCGAAGAGTTCAAACCTGTCCTCGAGAAGTCAATCAAGGGATAGCCACACCCGCAGAGACTTGTATTCATAACCGCAATGGGGGTCTGGCGCGTTACACGTCGCCGGACCCCGGGTCCTTCACCTCAGCACCGGAGCCAGGAGGGCCGGGCCATGGGCACGCGCTACCTCTGGTTCATCGCCCCTGCGGTGATCGTCACTGTCGCGATCATCATCTTCCCGTGGATGTTCACCATCTACATGAGCCTGCACGACTGGCAGATCACGGGTGCGCAAACGTTCATTGGACTCGACAACTACGTCAGTGCATTCGCCGACCGACGGTTCATCGCTGCCATCTGGCGCACGGGCCTCTACGCCGTCTTTTCGGTCACGCTGCCGGTCATCCTCGGAACCGCTGCGGCCACCGTTTTCCACCATGAGTTCCCTCTTCGGGGACTCCTCCGCGGCATCTTCATCATGCCAATGATGGCCACTCCTGTCGCCGTCGCACTCGTCTGGGCCATGATGTTTCACCCGCAGCTTGGTGTGCTCAACTACCTCCTGAAAAGTGTCGGACTGCCTCCGTCCCTCTGGGTTTACTCGCCCAACACTGTCCTGCCTGCCCTCGCAATGGTCGAGACATGGCAATGGACGCCCCTCGTGATGCTGATTGTGCTGGGGGGCTTGGCTACCTTGCCGGTGGAACCGTATGAGTCTGCGCGCATTGACGGTGCCCAGCCATGGCAGACCTTCGTATACATCACCCTGCCGTTGGTGATGCCCGTCATTCTCGTCGCCGTGGTCCTGCGCACCATAGATGCGCTAAAGGCGTTCGACTTGATCTTCACGATCACGCAAGGTGGCCCAGGCACCGCGTCTGAAACGCTGAATATCTACCTCTATCTGAAAGCGTTCAGCTTCTACCAGATTGGGCAGGCATCGGCGATTGTCGTCATCTTCTTCGTGATGATCGTCGCCCTCAGTCTCGGTGCACTTGCACTCAGGGAACGCACTCGATGGACGTGATGCAGGCCGTTGGGCCGTCCGTGGCCCCTCTCCGATCACTCTCTCCGTGGCCTCGCCTCTGGGCGCAGGCCCGCAGAGGCCTCATCCTTGGCGTCGCAGTGTTCGTCCTGGTCATGCCGGCACTGTTCGTCTTCCTCTGGATGCTTTCCCTCGCCCTCAAGCCAGACGTGGAAAACACCGCCTATCCCCCAATCTTCATCCCACGCAGTCCGACCCTCGACAGCTTCCGGCAGATTCTCGACGGAAGTCCAATCGGTCGGTACACCATGAATTCTGCGGTCGTTGCTGGCGGATCAACATTGATCGCCCTGATCCTGGGTGTCCCGGCTGGCTACGGCATCGCCAAATCGCAACAACGGGGCATGCTTGGCTTTATCCTCATCGCCCGCATGACTCCTGCCCTCTCCTACCTGATCCCCTGGTTCATCATGTTCCGGGCGATTGGCTTGAACAACACATTGACCGCCCTCGTCATCACACACCTCGTCATCGGCTTGCCAGTCGTAATCTGGGTGATGGTTGGCTTCTTTGACGGGCTTCCACGCGACCTCGAAGAAGCCGCTGCCGTCGATGGAGCCAGCCCTTGGCAGGCTTTCTGGCACGTGGCGTTACCGCTTGGCAGGCCAGGAATTGTTGTTGCCTCGCTCCTCGCCTTCATCTTTTCGTGGAACAACTTCATCTTCGCCGTCGTCCTTGCCGGGCGCGAGACACGTACCTTGCCGGTCCTGGTCTTCAACACCCTGACCTTCGAACGCCTCGCCTTCGGGCCTTTGGCTGCAGCCGCCATCCTCGTGACTCTTCCAGTCCTGATCGTCACCGTCCTGGTGCAACGCCAGATTGTCGTGGGCATGACTGCCGGCGCCGTAAAGTCGTAGCCAAACACAACCCAGACAAAGATGGTCACGACCCACCCCCTTCAGTCCCGCGCCACCAACCTCCTTCGCGCCGGCACAGGCAACCCAAACGCCACCTTCCGCGATGGCCAGTGGGAAGCCATCCGCCACCTCTCCGATGGGGACGGGCGGCTCCTCGTCGTCCAGAAGACCGGATGGGG
>BJHB01000001.1:0-38394 GCA_014191415.1 Chloroflexota bacterium | reverse complement strand
GGACGGGGCTGCGTGCCCACGCGGCAGGGTACGTTGATGTCCAGGTTGAGGTCGACGACCTGTCCTGTTCCACCCAGGATCCAGCGGTCCTCGCCAAAGGCGACGAGGCTGACCGCGCCTCCGTGTCCAACCCGCACGGAAAAGGTCGTGCCCTCGTAGATCCGTGTCTGGCCGCGGGGGATGGTTTCCTGGAATTGCAGTGTTCCGTCGACAACCACTCGCGTCCAACTGTCATCAGTGTAGGTCAGCACGATTGATCTGGTTCGCGGGCCCGACGGAGGGCGAGGGCTTGGTTCGGGGATGGCGGTCGGAGGCACGGCAGTCGGCGGGATGGCGGTCTCGGTTGCAGGGATCGGCGAGGGCGCCGGGGTTGCGGGTACCGGCGTCGGCGGTGCCGTGTTGGAAGCGATCGGAGTGAATGGAGCGACGGTCCGGGCGATGATCGGGGTGGACGGCACCGGGCTCGTGCCTGGCCCGGGCGTTCCTGTTGCCGTTGTGCCTGGCAAGAAGGTTGCCTGTGCCAGCGCGCGCGCCGACGCCACATCGGGTTCGGTACTGAGTGGACGCATGACGAAGTACCAGGCACTGATCGCGATGGCGATCCCGATCAGGAAGAGTGCCACCCCGAGGGCAGTACGCGAGACCTGGACCGAGACCCGGGCACCGAACATTGATGCAAAGCGGTCTCGTCGCTTTTGCTGGCTTGTGTAGAGACGGACCACGTCATCCGGGGGCACGCCAAGAAAGATCGCGTAGCTCCGATGGAGGCTGATTGCGTACCTGCCCGGCGGGAGGACGCCGGCCGTCTCGTCCTCGATGGCCGCAAGGTATTCGGAACGGATTCGTGTTGCAGCCGCCACGTCGGTAAGGGCGAGGCGCCGAAGCAGGCGGGCGCGCCTCAGAATGGAACCTGCGGTTTCGTTTCGCCGCTGGCTGAGGGAGTTGATCGTTGCTTCGTGATCGGCAGAAGGCAACGGCATTCGCGAGGGGATGGGTGTGAGGCGGGCCGTCTCGGATCTGGGTAACTGCCGCACGGTCAACAGCGGGTCGGCGTTGCCCCTTGAGGCCACCGGCATGACGGGCGGAAGGATTGTGAACGTGCCGGGCCCGGCAGTCGACCCGGAGGATGACGCCGGCGCCGGTGACGCGACGACCGGCAAAGGTCCGGTGACCGTTGGGGCCGCATGCTGATCAGGCAATGCAGTAGCCGGCCCATCAGCGCTGGTTGCAGTGGCCTTGCCATCAAGAGTGGGTTCGGCGGCGCTGGGCAAGTCTGGTTTCTCGAACGCATCGGGTGGCGTCGTCACGGCACATCTGGAGTGTAGCCCAGTGACCGGTGCGACGGTCCGAAAAGCATGTTGGGTCGGTGACGAAGTGTCTCTGGGGAGATCAGATGCGCACGGCGCTAGGGGGATACCTGGATGCCGGAGGCCCCTGCGGTCACATTGCGATCCAGGCGGATATCTGCCTGCCGGATCGGTTCCACGCGCACACCGGCCTCACGGGCCGCGTCACTTGAGCCGATCGTGACGTTGAACTGGTTCAGGATGGCAGGCAGTTGTGCCACCATGACTTGTTCCACCTCGCGCATCAGAACGCGAGGGTTTTGAGCGAGCGCGGGGTCGCGAGATGCGCGTTGGACCAGATCGCGGTTCTGCACCTCAAGGCGCCCCTGGAGTTCGCTGGAGATTGCGCGTCCGAGACGGACTGGGCCGGACCCTCCAGTGTCGTAGCGTGCCCATTGGGCCAGGTCCGTGATCCGGAACCGCACCCGGATCTGGATCACGGTGAATGAGTCCGGTCCGGTTTGCGTGACGATGGCACGTACAGCGGTGAACTGTTCGCCCATGGCAACAGCGCGTCTGTCGGCGAACGGGGGTGGCCAGGTGTTCTGGATGCCGGGTTCGCGGATGACAGTCCGAGCGCGGCTGTCAAGGCCGAGTAACGCGGCATCAAGCCCCATGGACTCGAGGCCCCGCGCGAGGCGTGCTTCCGGCAGTTCGATGATCACTGCGGTGTCTGGTGCCACGACAAACAGGCCGGTGACGAAGGTGGTCACCACGATGGCTAAAGAGGCTGCGGAGGCTCCCGCAAGTGGCATGAAGAGTGATGATCTGACGCTTCCGGAGACGCTGAAGGGCGCAAGCGCGGACTGGATGGTCCCGAAGGCCCGACGCAAGAGGGTTCTGACACGAGAGTCGGCGAGCATTCCGCCGGACTGTTCGGTCCGTACCCCTTGGATGTCCGCAACGCTGAGGATCACGTACAGCTCGTGATAGGCGTCAGCAACAGGTGCCAATCCGTGCCTCGACGCCCCTCGACTGATCGTGAGGGCGAGAGCCGCGGCTCGTGAACACGCTTCAAGCGGGCTTTCCGGCAGACGTGAGACGATATTGTCGAGTTCAGTCAACGACGGAAGGTATTCACGGCCGAAGGCATCGACATCCTCGTTTCCCTCGTCAAGCACTTGCGACCGACGCACCCGCGCACTGCCGATCGCTCGCGCGACTGCACCGGCATCACGTGCCCTTGAGGCGTGGCCCCACGCGTGACGCCATGCCAAGATTGCGGGGATCAGACCGATCGTTACGGTGAACGCGGCGCCGCCGGTTGCCGTGAGGGCGGTCAGCAGGTCCGTGAGCGAGTCGAACCAGGCAACCAGGAGTGTGGCGACAACCCCGACTCCGGTCCACCACCACGCCAGTCCGTGGGCACGTCGGGACTCGCCGTGAATCGTGGTGGCGACGCGTGCCAGGTGTGCGGCGACATCCGGTTGCGCGGTGGGACCGATTGACTGGATTGCGTGAACGATCTCAACCCCACGACGGTGACGCAGGAGGGTCCGGGCGGCGTCACGCCAGGCGTCATGGGTAAAGACATGCGCCGGTTCGTTCCGAACGGGATGGCGAAGGCGGACAGAGGCCAGTCGCACCGTTGCGGTCGCAGGTGGTGTCATCGATCTCGATCCAGTCATTTCCGGGATGGACGAAACGGTCACGTAACCCCGGAGGTTCGCCTCTACTCTAGCGTGTGGCGGTACGTGGCGCGTTCCCGGTCAGTTCGGGACGATCAGGGCACCGGAGTCAGGCATGCGGTGGTCGACGATGGTGCCAAGGACATTGCCGGACAGGTCGTTCGCTTCCAGGACCGGTGAAGCCAGTACGGACACACTGATGCCGAAGAGGGAGTTTGCCGCGCAGATGTTCCCGCGGGCACTGCCGGCCCCGAATTCGGTGTAGGAGAGGCCGGTGCCATTCGCTTCGCACCGGTTCGACTCGAGTTCGGGACACGCGCCCTCCCCTATCCAGATGCCGGCAATGGCCCCGCCGGTGCAACTGTTCCCGACGGCGATGCCACCGGATGCCCGTCGGTACACGATGCCCGCCGTGCGGTTGCCCCGACACTGGTTGCTCTCGAGTGTTGGGGTGGCCGCATCACCGACCCAGATCCCGGCAGACCCATTGTCCGAACAGTCGTTGGCACGCGCGAGACCGGTAGCGAGAAGCCGGTAGGCGATGCCAGTATGGGTGTTCGCGCGGCACGTGTTCGCGTCCAGAACAGGCCGGGCACGGTCCAGGACGAGGATCCCGATGGCGGCACCAATGCACCGTGAACGGGTCAGTGCCCCGGCGCTCTGGCCGGAAAAGACGACCCCTGCGGTTCCGCCTTCGGTCTGGATGTCCACGATGGTTGGGGCGCACGCATCACGCACGCAGATGCCGCCGGCTTCGTTGCCGTCGAACTGGCAACTCGTGATCGTCGCCCACACTGCGCCACCGACCACCAAGCCATATCCGGGCTCCGGCGAGGCGTCGTCAGGTGTATCTGGGGTTGAGGTGTTCCGGCGTCCTCGCGCACCGGTCACGCGCACGCGCTCCATGATCAGTGCACCATCGGTCGCTTCGATGACATTGCCGGGCGCGTCATTGACCACCGCGATTGTGAGATCACGCAGGGCTAGGGCGGCACTCTCAGCGAGGCGGAGGACCGGGCCCGGCCCAGTGGATTCCAGACGGGTCCGTGTACTGCCCGCGCCGATCAGGAAGGCATGCCGACGGAAATTGACGGTGGCGGGAATGCGGTACACGCCCGCGCCGAGTTCGATCGTCGCACCTGGTGGTGCCTCGGCGAGGACCTCAAGAAATGTTGCCGGCGACGCCGACCACTCACCGGTCAGGGGATGTTCCTCGAACTGACCACCGGCGTCATCGCCTGGGTGGGTGTCTGGCAGTTCGCCGTTCGATGGCGGGGGTGTGGCGGGCGGCATTGAGGGGAATGGTACGGCGTACCGGGAGGGCATGTCAGAAGTGCCGCCGATGGTTGCTTCACCGTATGAAAGAGTCACCCCTTGGGGATATGCCGTGTCGGGCCAATCCGGCATATCCCCAAGGAGTTGCAGTGCTCCATTGCGGTGGGTCCGGAAAGTTGGCCGGGGTTGTCACCGCGTTGGTTGATCAATGATCGGCGACGTGATCCTCGGGGTGTCCGTGATCCTCGTCTTCAGGATCGGCATGCTCTTCCTCGACGGCTGCGATCTCGGCATGGCGAATGCCTTCGATCTGATGACCGTACGCAAGATGGGCATGATGGGCGGCGCCGACATGATCGTCATGCGCATCGGCCTCGGCGGCCTTCAGGTGTTCGTGGGCGGCGACGGTGAAGTGGTGGGCTGCCTTGCGATGGTGATCGGCGGCGTCGTGGTCCAGTTCGTGTTCACGCTTGGTGACCATTGTCATTCTCCCGGAAGTTCAATTTAGAGGGATTCCGCTGTTGTCAATCTAGGCGGTCAACACGATTCCCGTGAACCCGGCCCAAGGGCCCATGGAAAACTTTTGACGAGTTGCACATACTGACGTGGAAACCCCCATAAGAACATCTGCAAGATACACCAACTGCAAGCCTGATGCCCGATCAACCCAAATGGGTAACGTGACTGGCAGGGTCCAGGGGTGAACCGGGAACCACTAGAGACCAGGGAAACAGAAACCCCCGGGTCCAAATCCTGGCGGGTCGAGCCAGAAAGGTGCCTCGGGGGTTCAGCTCAATGGCTATGACACGGAGGTCAGTCGACCTGACCGTGCACCGACATGGCCTCAGTGATCCGCGACGTGGTCCTCTGGCTTGCCATGGTCCTCGTCATCGGGATCCGAGTGCTCTTCCTTGACGGCTGCAATCTCGGCGTGGCGCACAGCTTCGATCTGGTGCCCGTAAGCCAGGTGGGCATGGTGAGCGGCAGTCACATGGTCGTCGTGCTCATCGGCCGCTGCCGCCTTGATGTGCTCATGTGCGGCGACTTCAAAGTGATGCGCAGCCTTGCGGTGGTGGTCGGCGGCCTGCAGGTCGAGCTCGTGATCTTTCTTGGTAACCATCGGTCGTCTCCTGAGTGATGTGTGTGATCGTACGCGCAACAGTATCGTGAGCTGCCCGGGTAATCCGTTCCGTTTCGAGCGAGGGGGCGACCCAACTCCACTCACCCGTAATCCGGCATAGAAATTCCTCAACCATCCGGTGACCTGTCAAGGTGAAACATAGCATGCGCATGGTGAGCAGACCATGAACACGCCCGGTAGGGTGAGGCCGTACACGAGGTCTGTTACGCACTTGATCGGTCAGGCGCTTCGTGCCCGCGGGAAACACGACCGGCCCCGCGAACATCATGTTCGCTGGGCCGGTCGTGATGCTCTCACCGTGGCAGCGGTGGGCACTGGTGCAGAGGCGTCCACCCGTCCCTCCCGGTCGGGTCAGTCAACTCTTACTTGAGCAACTGGAGGACGGACTGCGGAGCCTGGTTGGCCTGGGCGAGGACCGCCATCGATGACTGCTGGAGGATCTGGCTGCGGATCATCTCCGAGACAGACTGGGCAACGTCGGCATCGCGGATGCGACTGTTCGCGGCGCCGGTGTTCTCAGCTGCGACCCCGATGCTGTTGATCGCACTCTCGAGGCGGTTCTGCATCGCACCGATGGCGCCACGGTAGCCGGATACGGCTTCAACCGCGGTGTCGATCGTGGCGATGGCTGCGTTCGCGTCGGTTTGGGTTGCAACACCCGTCGTCGCAAGCGCATTGACACCCGCCAAGGTCGTCGAGTTGATCACACCATTTGTGCCACCAGTGTAGCCAAGGGCGGAGTCGCCGATTGTGAACGCGATCTCGTTCGAGGCAGTCGGCACATCAGTGTTTGCACCGACATGGAAGGTGAACCCTGCGAGGTTCAAGGGACCTGAAGCATCTCCGTTCAGCAACTGGATGCTGTTGAACTGGGTGGAATTGCCGATCCGGTCGACCTCTGAAAGGAGCGAGTTGACCTCGTTCTGGATGTGGGCACGGTCGGAATTGGTCAGGGTGTCGTTCGCCGACTGCACGGCCAGCTCACGCATCCGACCGAGGATGCTGTGCACCTCGTTGAGTGCGCCTTCGGCGGTCTGCAGGAGGCTGATCGCATCCTGGGCATTCCGCTGGGCCTGGTTGAGACCACGAACCTGGTTCTTGAGCTTCTCGCTGACAGCCAGACCGGCAGAGTCATCGGCTGCCTTGTTGATCCGCAATCCGCTCGAAAGCTGCGAGATCGCGCTGAAGAAGGAGTTCTGTGCCCCAGAAACCCCACGCTGCGCCTGTGAGGACGCTTGGTTGTAGTTGATACGCAAAGCCATTGCCGGATCTCCCTATCGCTGCGGCCCTGTGACCTCCATGCCACAAGGAAACGTGCGCCTTTGGCGCGAAATCTAACTGGTGCGGCCAGGGGACTTACGATTGTCCGGCCAGACTTTCGGTGTCCGTTCTCTGTGAGTGGTCCCGGTGCTTCCGGAGCCCCAGTGCGATTACGTTCACGTTCATCATCGGTCGTGTAAACGCCCCGTATTCAGGGGTACGAGGGCGAATAATCCCCTGAGTTTCGTAGACTTGCCCTCCGACCCGTTGGCGAACGCCCGGGAGGTGCGGGGAGCAATGACATGTCGGCAGGCACGCGCGCGGACGAGCCGGGTTCAGGTGGCGTTTCGCGCGGGCGAATGGCGTCGTGGGACACAACACCTCCGGGGCAGCGCATCACGCTTTGCATGATCGTGCGTGACGAGGAGGCAATGCTTGGCCAGTGCCTCTCCAGTGCGTCACGATGGGTCGACGAGATCGTGGTCGTTGATACGGGGAGCCGTGACGGGACCATTGCGATCGCTGAAAGCTACGGTGCCCGAGTTGGCCACTTTGCGTGGTGTGACGACTTTGCGATAGCGAGGAATGCATCGTTGTCCTTGGCAACTGGCGAGTGGGTCCTGTTCCTCGATGCCGATGAGAGCCTGGAACCATCGCGCGCCCAATTCATCCGCGAACTCGTTGCCGAAGGACGTGGTCCGGACAACCGTCCGCGGGCGTACACCATGGTCGTGCGTAGCGAGACGGCCCATGGTGTCACTGATGACCTGCAGATCCGGCTCTGGCAGCACGGAGCTGGTTTGGAATTTGCAGGACGCATCCATGAGTCGCTTGTGGCGCCGACGGGTTCAACGATTGGGGTGATGCCAACCAATTCCGTGTTGGTGACCCACACTGGCTACAAACCCGCAATCATGGAAGCGCGCGACAAGGTGCGCCGAAACGGCGCGATGCTCGACGCGGCAATTGCGGCCGACGCTGACGACGCCTACCTATTCTATAAGCATGCCCAGCATCTGGTGACGGATGCTGACTACGCCGGTGCCGTGGGTTCGGCAGAGCGGGCGCTCGAACTGAGCGCATCCGGGCACGCCTCTCGCGGACCACTCGGTGGGTCCAACCTCGCTGACACGTACCGTACGCTGATCGCGGCGCATCTTGCATTGAGCAATGTGTCGGCTGCGGTCGTTGCCGGAGAGCGGGGCACCACCGTGTGTCCTGACCACCCTCCCCTCTGGACCCAGTTCGGGCTTGCACTCCTTGGGTCGGGTGCGCCAGACCGCGCACTCATTGCATTCCAGGAGGCGAGGTCGCGACGTGACATGCCAGTCGTTGGCGCGATTGACCGTGGCAGTGCCGGATGGCGTGCGCTGTACGGAATGGGTGAGGCATACCTGGAACTCAAGCGCCCGGCCGACGCGCGGGCATCACTGGCGCAGGCGCTGATCGATGCACCGTCGCACCCATTGATCATCCGCGCACTGGCAATCGCCGAGGAACAGACGGGCCAGGTGCAGACCGCTTACGATCGCCTGGATGCTGCAGTAAGACGGATTCCGGGAGACGTGGCGTTGAGGCGGGCGCTTTCGGGACTGTTGCGTCGCGCCGGAGAGACGACCGGGGCGGTGAATGCATTGGCCCCGCTGCTCGATCTTGCGGATGTGCCACCGGAAGTCTATGACGACCTTGCGGATGCGCTTGAAGCCGCTGGGTCTGCCGAGGATGGGGCAAACGCCCGGTCAATTGCCCGGTTGCTCCGGGAACCCCCAACGGACCAGGTTGACGAGGCGTCCCAGGCATGACCGTGCCGCCGGGAGATGCAACCGGGCTGATCCGCGGACGCCTCCGTTCGTGGGTTGCCACGGCACCTGGTGAGCGCATTGCCTTGGTGATGATCGTGCGTGACGAGGCATCGAACCTGGAACGATGCCTTGCGAGTGCCGTGCCGTGGGTTGACGAGATGGTGGTCGTTGACACTGGTTCGGCCGATGCGACGGTGGAGATTGCCGAGTCGTTTGGCGCACGGGTTGGCCATTTTGCTTGGTGTGACAATTTTGCAGGGGCCCGCAACGCTGCCCTTGGTCTCGCGACTGCGGACTGGGTCCTGCAACTCGATGGCGATGAAGTTCTTGAAGCGGAGACCGCCTCGGCGCTTCGCCAAGTCGTCCACGAATATGCCGCACATGGCGGTGCGACCTGTTTTGCCCTGCCGGTCCGCAGTTACTGGCCGGCAAGGGAAGGGTCGGATATCGCGGATGCGCCAACGGTCCATCGTGGTTCGAGGCTGTTCCGGCGGCTCCCGGGTGTGTGTTGGGTCGGCGACGTCCATGAGACCGTGATGACGGACGGTTCATGGACCGGGCCGGATATGGAATACATCGACGCGGATGCGCCGTTGATCGATCACTTCGGCTATGCGGTCGATCGCGAAACGCTGCAACGGAAATCGGCGCGGAACCAGTCGCTGCTTGAACATGCTTACCAGCGGACCCGGGCTGGGGGGTACTACGCATTCAAACTTGGGCAGCACGCAATCACCGATGGCCACCCGGTCGATGCGCTGCGTTGGTTGCGCCTGTCCGTCGCCGAGGCACTGGCTGAACCCCGCCCGGCGCGGTTTGTCACCAGTTCTGTGGAGCACCTGGCGCGCCTGCTGATGGAGTTCGATGCTTCCCCCAGTTCCTTGGCAGAGACCCTCCCGGACCATCCGGCATCGTCAGGCGCCCATCCACTGGTGGATGAGGCGGTTGGGGCAATACGGCGGGTGCTCGGCATCTACGGGCAGGCCACGTCTGTTTGGCAACGACTTGCCGAGGCATCGATCCGGCTTGGAGACCGTCGCGAGGCGCTCCGTGCCTACCGGATGGTCCTTGACCAGGCGCCAGACCAGGCGGATGCTTTGCTTGGATATGCATCGGCACTGTCTGACGACACACCGGCAGTGATGGGAATCCTTGATCGTTTCCTTGCGGTCCATGGGCCGCGAGACGCGGTCTGCGCGTGGCGCGGCGAGTTGCAGCGTTCAAGCGGTGACATCCAACAAGCGTATGACTTTCTTTACGCGACGCTCCGGGACCACCCGGAATTCCTGCAGACCAGAGTGACCCTGGCGAGTCTCCTGGTTGACGCTGGGGCAGCAAACGAGGCACTTGAGACGCTTGCGCCCGTGGTTGATGTGCCGACTGCGCCTGTGATGATGTTCGAGGTGTTGGCGCGTGCGTTCTCAAGTCTCGGGCAGGTTGATGCGGCGGTGCATGCCCGTATGCTGGCCTCGGCCCGCGAACTCGAAGGTGGCGGTTCTGACGACACGTTGGTTCCACCGCCTGTCGTTGCCTCGCAGTGACCGGACCGGCTGCCTTGCCGATTGTGATGTGAGGAGGCGCCAGATGAGCGGGCTGACCGTAGTGGTGATCGGGGCGACGGGTCAGTTTGGCCGCGCAATGATGCGTGCGGTCGAGGCAACGCCCGGTTGGCACGCAATCGGCCTCGGTCATTCAGACGTGGACGTAACCGATGTGGCCAGTGTTGGCAATGCCTTGGCCGTCCCGCATGACGTGGTCGTGAATGCCACGGTCTGGCACGGCCCGGCACAGGAAGATCCGGTGATGGCGCTGCGGGTCAATGCGCTGGGGGCACGTGTCGTGGCCGATCACGCCTCCTCGCGGGGAAGTACCTGTGTCACGGTCAGCACCGACTACGTGTTCGATGGCGATGCCACCAGACCGTATCGCGAGGATGATCCGGTCAATCCCCGTTCGGTGTATGGCATCTCCAAGGCGACCGGTGAAGCGCTGGTGCGGGCATCGACACCGAAGCACCTTATCGTGAGGGTTGCAAGCCTTTTCGATATCGGAGGCAGTCGCGCCAAGGGAAACTCGACCTTCGTGAGCACCATGCTTGCCAATGCACGGGCAGGCAAGCCGTTGCGGGTCGTCGCCGACCAGTTTCATTCGCCAACCTACGCGCCAGACGCAGCATCGACCGTTGTTCGATTACTGGAGGCGGGAGTGACGGGGACCGTCCACGTCACGAATCGCGGATGGTGCAGCTGGTACGGGTTTGCCGAGGCCATCTTCGCAATAGCTGGGATCCGGGCCGATCTGACACCATCCAGGTTGGCCGATTTGCCGTCCGGACCGCCTCGTCCCCGGTATTCGGTCCTGGCGCATGGTGCCCTGCGCGACGCGGACATCGTGTCTCCCCGTCCGTGGCAGGAGGCCCTGCGCGACTACCTTGAACGGGAGAGCGCTGGCTCTTCCTGACGAAGTGTCTGGCCAGTCTCCGGTTCTTCGGTCTCCGGTACTGGATGTGCGAACCCTGCCATGGCTTCAAGGGTCATCCAGACGGCACTGATCCAGATCAGGTCGGCTATCGCCAGATGCACCAGCTGCATTGCCACCGGGGCAAGCAGGAGCACATTGAGCACCCCTACCCCAAGCTGGGCGAGGCAGAGAAGCGTCACGACCGATGCCAGACGCGATGCCCGGCGCGACGCACTCGCCGTTGCCAATGCCGGGCCACTGACTGCCAGGGCGATGGTCGTGGCAATCGCAAACGTCGGGTGCCACAGTCGGAGCCGGACGAACGGGTGTGCTTCCGGATCATCCTTCTGGGCGAGGCCAATCGCCAGCGTTTCCGGTGGAAATAGGGTGTCGCCGAGGGCCGTGATCGCTCCGCTGGAACCGGTCACGATGACGCAGAGCAAGGCGGCGCCGACCGCTGCAAGCCTGAGTGCGTGGCCCGGGGATCGGGGCATGGCGGGCACCCCGGTACCGCTCACCCAGACCGCGGTCATCGTGAACGCACCGAGGAGGAGGAGAGTGTTGACTAGATGAGCACCCACCCACCATCCCCGGGCAATGGACTGGTTCTCCGCCACGAGGCGCAAGAGCACCAGTCCGGCACCGAGGAGGGACTCCACGATCATCGTCACAGCGCAGAGCGCGGCGCCGAGCCGGGCGCGATGACCGCGTGGGAAAACCTTCCACACCGACCACACCAAGGCGGCCGTCACCAGAAGCGTGGCACCACTTGAGAGCCGATGGGAGAACTCGATCAGCGTGCCGATTGATGGGGACGGCGGGATGACTTCGCCATTGCAAAGGGGCCAGTGACTACCGCAGCCGGCGCCAGAACCGGTGGCGCGAACGACGGCGCCCCACAGGATGACCACGATATTTATGGCAAGCGCCGTCCATGCGAGTCGTCTCACGCCGACGGCACCCGGCCTGATTGTTTCCCCCGGCGGGATGATGTGGAGTAGGTTCACCATGAGGACACTCCTGGGACGGCAAGTCAATGGTGATGGTGGCGGGGTCGCTACTCCGAGCGTACCGGATGAACGGGTGATGTCTGTTCAACCGACCAATATAGCAAGGTTGACATATTTGACAATTGCAAGCGATACGTCGGGCCTCTCTGATGGTGAGATGTCCCGAGTGGCTTGCTAGGTGACGGAAATCGGTATCCTTGTAGCGACTGTCACGTACGTGGTTTGGCGTCTGACAGCCTGTTAGCGACTGTCAGACAATGCGAACCGACCGATCCGAGTTGAGTTTTGCGGTTGCGCGTAACTGGCATTGATGCCGGAGGGTCGGGCTATTGGTGAGCGGGGCGACGATCGTATCGGTTCCGAATGGGACCGACACGCCTCCAGACGGTGGTTCGGCGACAGAACCCGTGAGCCCGCCGTTGGTCTTTCTCGTCGGTGACGACCTGGATGAGATTGCTGACGTCGCCGCCGACCTTGAGTCGTGGGGCCACGATCCGATCGTGCAGTTCGACGTATCTGCGATCGGAAATTCGATCACCCGGGTGCGTCCGGACGTTGTCGTGGTCATCGGCACCGAAGTTCCGCGCGAGATCGTCGCAATCGCCGCTTCGATTGGCACGATTGTGCTGGCATACCGGCCGTCCGACGGTGGGTCTGGATTGCGGTCGCTTGACGGCGTCGTCCATGTGGGTGGTTCGGAGGCCTTGCGTCGGGCAATCGAGACAGATCGCAATGTGGCGGGACTGGGCGATGACGGCGGGACCGGCGGTCACGCGCTTGACGACGATGAACTGCTCACCACCAACTTGGTGCCGGGGGGTGCTTCCGGTGCCGATGGTCAAGGCGGTGTAAAAGCTGGGTCAGACGGATTGCGAGTACGTTCGGCCTCCGATGCGTTGGGAGTCACGAGGGATCGTGGGATTGATCCGGACGAGGCTGACGATCCCCAAGGTGATCTGGAGACAGGGACCGGGACGCGAAGGTCGGGTGCTGGGGCCTCCACGGGTGGGGCGAGGTGGGTCCGGCTTCTCATTGCGATTGGCGCACTGGTCATGATCGCGTCGCTCATCTTTGCTCCACCGTCGGAGCCACCAGATGGCGATGCGGAGGACTCGGCGAACGTTGCAATAGAGGAAGAGGCGCCGGCGGACCCCGCTGAGGCTGAGATGGTGGAAATCCCGACGACGGCGCCGGAAGCGCCGCGGGTGGCGACCCCACCGGGGGTGGTGGCTGGGGCGGGGCCGGTGGTTGCCGGGAGCGGGATTTCTGGGGTTGTGGTCGGCGTTACAGGCATCCCCGTGCCGGGAGCGAAGGTGAGGGCAGCCGGTCCTTCGGGGGTGATTGAAATGGAGGCTGATGAGATCGGTCGGTGGCGGATGGCGGATGTTCTGCCTGGCCGGTATGCAATCGAGGCGAGAACCGGAGAACTGTCCGGGGCTGCGGTGGAGGTTCTGGTTGGGGAACGGATGGTGATCAATGGGGTCCGGGTGGTTGTAGGGCCTCGCTGACCATGACAATGTGACATAAGATAGGTGCCACGTCGGCGAGGCGGATCAGTCAAGGCACCTGAACTGAGAAGTCCACACCACAGCCACGGCACGCGCCTGGGTGCCGTGGTGACGGAAGAGCACCTGGCCGGGGAAGAGACGACCGGCGGGAAGAGGCGAAGACGATGACGCAAGGCGAACGTGACGAGACCAAGGGTGGCGGTTCCACCCCCGAGGCATCTGCCGAGGAACTGCGGATCACGCACGACTGGGCTAGGCGCCGGTTGGAGCTGTACGACCGCATGGAGCGGGCAATCCGGGATGAGATCTCGTATGCCTTGCGGAGCGCGGCCGACATTCGCAGTGATGTCGAGAAGGATGCCGACGCGTACATGCGTCGCCTGCAAGCCGACCGTCTCCGTCTTCTTGAGGAGATCAGCGAACTTCGCCGGACCCGTCACGAGCTCGAGGAAGAGTTCAATCGCCGGCGGACCGAGCAGGAGACCGAGCTTTCGGTTCGCCTCCGCATTCAGGAAGAGGAGCTGAGCCGCAAGGCTGCGGCGCTGGATACCGAACACACGATCCGCCGCGAGCAGATGGATGAGGAGCTCGCCAACCGGCGGGCGATCGAGATCGCGGACATCGACAAGTTCCGGTCCGAGGCTGCCAACGCGGTTGAGTTGATGATCTCGCGTGCGCAGACGCGGAAGAACGAACTGGAAGAGGAAGCGCGCGCCCTTGAGGAGCGTGTCGGGCACATACAGGGGATGATTGACAACTTCCTGAACAGCCAGATCCAGTCGCTGCGCGGCAGCCTGAGTGGGATCCTGCCACCGAAGCAATCGGGCGGAGCCGCGACAGAGGCTACCCTGAGCAGCTTGGTGAGTGGTATCCAGGGGACGCGGTCGGCTCCGGCCCGAGCTTCCACGAGCATCTCCGCTGACGTTGCGGCGGCTGAGCGCGCGGTTGCCGAGGCGCGGGCTATCGCTGAACGCGCTGCCGCCGATCGGGCGGCCGCCGATGCCCAGGCACAGGCGGAACGTGCGGCCGCGCGAGCGGCTGCGGAAGAGGCGGCCCGCCACGCGGCCGAGGATGCCGCCCGTCGTGCCGCTGAGGAGGCTGCCCGCCACGAGGCGGACGCGGCATCACGCCGGACAGCCGAGGAAGCTGCGCGTCACGCTGCGGAAGAGGCGGCCCGCCACGCGGCCGAGGAAGGCGCCCGACGCGCCGCTGAGGATGCCGCCCGCCACGAGGCGGACGCGGCATCACGCCGGACGGCTGAGGAAGCTGCGCGTCACGCCGCCGAAGAGGCCGCACGCCACGCCGCCGAAGAGGCCGCACGCCACGCCGCCGAAGAGGCCGCACGCCACGCCGCCGAAGAGGCCGCACGCCACGCCGCCGAAGAGGCCGCACGCCACGCTGCCGAAGAGGCCGCACGCCACGCTGCCGAAGAGGCCGCACGCCACGCTGCCGAAGAGGCCGCACGCCACGCTGCCGAAGAGGCCGCCCAGCACGCTGCCGAAGAGGCCGCCCAGCACGCTGCCGAAGAGGCCGCCCAGCACGCTGCCGAAGAGGCCGCCCAGCACGCTGCCGAAGAGGCCGCCCAAGCCGAAGCCCAGAAAGCTCCCGAGGAACACGCCGAGGAGGCAGCCGAACACACGTCACCGGATGGCGACCTTGTCGACTCTGCAATGAAAGACATCACGGACGAGGGTGGCCCTGAGGTACCCGAACCTGATTCGGATCAAGCCGATGATGACCATCACGTGGAGGTTCCGGAAGGCAGTGATCCGGACGCCATGGTGCGCACTACGGTGGTCATTGCCGGAGTTCCCGGGTTCTCCCGCGCATTGGCCCTGCAACGCACGATTGCGCAGGTTGATGGGGTCAGTGAGGCGAAGGCAAACGGGTATGAGCGCGGGATCCTCACGCTTGAGATCTCCCACAAGGTAGTGGTGCCCCTCCGTGGACGCCTCACCAAGCTTGATGGAGTTCGTTTGCGATTTGTCAGCGATATCGACGGCGTCCTCAACCTGACGACCGACGCCTGATCAACTGCAACCCCCCAGTTTGCGCCAGGCCGCCTCATTGAGGCGGCCTGTTTGTTTTGATGCGCCATCAGTGACCAACGACCTTCCGTGCGCCATCAAGCAGCATCGGCGCGTTCCGGTCTGGGTATCGAAGTGGCGATCCGTTGCGATCTGACGGGTTGATTGGCGATCATCGCCCACCCCGCATCGTGCCTGGTGATCTTGATCGCCATGGGGCGGGAACGGTGTTCACGCAGGGTCCGGTAGGGGTGTGGACGGGAAGATTCAGGGGAAATCAGGTGATTTCCGACCAGTTTCCCGGTCTCTCCACCATACGACGGACGGCCTATAGGGGAATCCCCGATAGAGGCGGACAACCCCCACACCTATGCTTCTCCGCAAGGGCACACCACGCGATTTGTCGGTGTGAGATTTGCGGTCGGAGGCACGAATGTCGTTCTTCAATGCACTACGGATTGCAGGGTCGGCGCTAACTGCGCAGAGGCTCCGCACCGACGTGATCGCGAACAACATCGCGAACATGAACACGACACGCACGGCTGAGGGTGGTCCGTACCGCCGTCAGCAGGTCGTATTCGGGTCACGGCAGGAAACGACGCCATTCCGGACGATCCTGCTTGCCCATGGCATTGTGAACGTCCCATCGGCGGGTCCGTCCGGATCCGGCCGGGGGGTCGGGAACGGTGTCCAGGTGACGTCGGTCGGTCCTGATGGGCGTCCCGCAAAGCGGGCCTTCGAACCCGACCATCCGGATGCCGATACCGAGGGATTTGTCTCGTATCCCGATATTGATCCGGTGACGGAGATGGCCGACATGCTGTCGGCAACCCGCGCCTACGAGGCAAACGTGACCGCGCTCAACGCAGCCAAGGCGATGGCCAGCAAGGCACTCGAAATCGGCCGGTAAGTCACGTCGGGGTTCTGAACCGCTGCCACGGGAATGGACCACACGAACGGCGAGACAGACCGGTACCTGCACTGAAGGGAGATCGATGCGATGGACATGACGTTGCCGGCGATTATGCCGCCAGGGATCAGCGGGTCTTATGGGGCTGGGGTGGCGCGTGGTGTTGTCCCGGCCGCCGCAAATGTGGCGAACCTGGCACTGCCCGGCGTGCAGTCTGGTCCTCCGGCGAAGGGTGTGATGGAGTCGTTCGCGACCGTCCTCGCCAATGCACTGCAGGACACCAACGAGGCGTTCAAGTCCGCCGACGACAAGGCTGCCAAACTCGTCGCCGGCGAATCGGTTGACCTTCATCAAGTGTTGATCGGCATGGAGAGCGCAAACCTTTCATTCGGGTTGGCTGTCCAGGTCCGGAACAAGCTGCTTGAGGCGTATCAGGAAGTCGTTCGTATGCAGATCTAGGCAACTCGCGTCCGCCGGTGGGGTCACGCTGCCACGTGACCTGACGGCACCGCAACCAAGATGTTGGTTAGCGAGGCAAGTGGCGGATGCGGTTGTTGCGGGCAGTCCTGGCCCTGAGTCGAGAACGCTCGACAGGGTGTCGATTGTCAAAGTCCGTGGGAGGCGCCGGTGAACAGCGAAGGCATGAGTCAACCGTTCAGGGATCTGCCCCAAGCCATTGCAGGCATGGGACGGGGACGCCAGCTAGGTTTTGTTGTCGGAGCAGTGGCGGTTTTTGCCGCGCTCTTCGCAGCATTCGTGTATCTGCAGGCACCGGCAACGGTGCCGCTCTACACTAACCTGGCCGAGCCTGATGCAGCAGCCGTGGTGGGAAAGTTGCGTGAACTCAAGGTCACGTATTCGATCACCGATGGCGGTTCAACCGTCCGGGTTCCGAATGAGCAAGCCGCGGATCTCCGCCTGCAGCTCGCCAGCGCCGGTCTGCCAAACGGCAGCGGTGTCGGGGTGGTCGGCATGGAGGTCTTCGATCGAAGCAACCTCGGCATCACCGACTTTGCGCAGAAACTCAACTACCAGCGTGGACTGGAAGGTGAGTTGATGCGCACCATCGGGCGTCTCAGCGCAGTTGATCAGGCGCGGGTTCATCTTGTCCTCCCACAGGATCGCCTGTTCGCCGCTCAGCAGCGAGATGCAAGCGCCAGTGTTGTTCTGAAGCTCAAGGCGGGTGCCAAGCTCACCGACGATCAGATTTCATCAGTCAAGTTTCTGGTGTCACGGTCGGTAGAGGGCCTGAAGCCTGAGAACGTCGGTGTCGTCGATACCGCAGGGAACACCCTCGGCAAGTCAGATTCGGCGGATGGAGCTCGTGACAAGCAGGCGAGCATGCGGGTCGAAATCCAGCACCAACGGGAGCTGGAGATCGAGCGCAAGGTCCAGAACCTCCTCGACCAGGCGATTGGCAAGGGCCGGTCGGTGGTGAAGGCCACGGTTGCCCTCGATTGGGATGTGGTTGAGCAGAAGGTTGAAACCTTCTCCCCCGGCACGCTCCAGCCCCAGACTCGCAGCCAGAAGGACACCCGTGAGAGCTTTGCCGGTCAGGGCGCTGATGCCCAGGCGGCGGCTGGCGGGGTTCCGGGCACTCAGGCCAACATCCCCACCTACCAGGCAGGCGCCGCCGGCGGGGCTGGTGGTGGCACTTCCAGCTATCAGAAGTCTGAAGTGACCTCAAACTACGAGGTTTCGAGCGACAAGCGCGCAATCTCCCGGGCTCCGGGCGAGCTCAAGAACGTCGGCATCGCGGTCATGATCGACCAGGCGGTGCAGAACATCCAGGCCGAGCAGCTTACGCAGGCAGTTTCGGCGGCGGTCGGCCTCCAGCCAGCGCGTGGTGACCAGATCGCGGTGGTGACGGTGCCGTTCGACACGACGATGTCGGCGAACCTTGCCAAGACGATCGAGGACGAGACCGCCCAGGCGCGTCAGAACGACCTCATCCAGATGGGTGTGAAGGCCGGCGGGTTGGTGGTTGCACTGATCGGCATGGCGCTTCTCTTCCGGATGTTGTCAGCGAGCATCCGCCCATCCGGTGCCGCAGCTGCCGGTGGCGTCGACGGTGCCGGCCTCCTTCCGGACGGCAAGGGTGGAGTTGCAGCGCTCCAGTCACCTGAGGCAATCGAGGCACAGATCTCGGCCCTCATGAGCGGTGATGGGGCAGAGCTGCCTCCTCATGTGCTGGCGTCAATGGCTCCTGAGGAACGTGCCAAGTACGAGTCGGCCCGGGTTCGCTCAAGGCAACTGAGCCCATCGGAGCGGGCACGTCGTCGCGAGGAAGTCCGTCGCCTGGCGATGGAGCAGCCTGCGCTGATCGGCGAGACACTGAGCAAGTGGATGGCAATTGACAGCGCGATGGCGGGAGCCAGCTAGCGGGTCACTCTCACCCAGGGCAGTGCCCCGTCAGGGAGGCTGGTTGAACGCCGGTCGCTGTGACGGGCTTCTGCAGTCCGGTTCCAGCTTCGGTCGGTAACGCCGAACCGGAGCGCATGCACGCGGCACTCAAACTCACACGCGACGACACCGAGGCAGAGACATGGCAGCGACATCAACGACAACAGCGTTACCCGCACTGCCGGGCCCTTCAGGGAGTGGGACGCGGATTGGTCCGCTTTCCGGCTTGACCGGTCATGAGCGGGTTGCGGCTTTCCTGATCGCGGTTGGTGAGGAGGCGGCAACCGCCATCCTCAAGAACATGCCAGAGGATGATGTCGAGCGCATTGCGCTTGAGATCCACAAGCAGCGATACCTGTCCGCAGATGTTGCTGACGCGATCCTTGACGAAGTCGCGGAACAGCTCGGTGGTGACGAGGGTGGTGTTGCCGGAGGCCTGCCCTTCCTGCGTCACGTCCTCAACAAGACCCTTTTGCCTAACCGTGCAAACGAGATGCTTAGCCGTCTCACCACGCAGGCAACCACGCCACCGTTTGCTTTCCTCCGCAAGGCTGAGACGAGCCAGCTGATCGCCTTCATCAAGACCGAGCATCCCCAGACCGTCGCGATGATCATCGCGTACCTGGACCCGGTGCAGGCGGCCTCCGTGCTGTCCGCCCTTCCAAGTGACATCCAGGCTGAGGTTGCCATGCGGATCGCGATGATGGACCGGACATCGCCTGACGTGGTGCGCGAGGTGGAGCGTCTGCTTCGCCTCAAGTTCGCATCGCTCAGTGCCGGCTCCCTGGAGCGTTCGGGCGGGGTTCAGCATGTGGTCAGTTTGCTGCAGAAGAGCGATCCCGGAAATACCAAGTTCATCATGGATGCGCTGGGAGAGATGGCGCCCGAGCTTGCTGACGAAGTCCAGAAGAACATGTTTGTCTTCAGCGACATCATGAGGCTCGGTGACCGCGACATGCCGAAGATCGTGCGTGAGTGCGACGGCAAGGACCTTGCCCTGGCGTTGCGTGGTGCTTCGGAGGAGATGCGGGTCAAGTTCTTCAAGGGCATGTCGTCGAGGTCGGCGGTCCAGATGAAGGACGACATCGAAATCATGGGTCCGCAGCGTCTCTCGGCCATCGAGGAGGCCCAGCAGAAGGTCGTCGCCGTGGTGCGTCGTCTCGAGCAGAACGAGGAAATCGTCATCGCACGCGGCGGTGGCGAGGAGTTCAAGTAGGCCATGAGTGTTCTCAAGGGGCCGGACATCCAGTCGCAGGCGCTGGTCGTTCGGGCAGCCATCGGGTCGGCCGAAAGTGCCGCCGCGCTGGAAGCCACGATCGAGAGGCGCCGGCGCACGGTGGACCTGAACGCCGCTGCCGAACGCCTGTTCGGGGAGGCGCGAGCTGAGCGGTTGAAGGCGCACGCCGACTCGCAGACGCTGATTGCTGACGCGAAGGCGGAGGTTGCCGAGACCATCGCTGAGGCCAAGCGACGCATTGATGAGGTAGGGGAGACGATCTACACCCTGCAAGAGGCGAGGCGCTTCCTGGCCGAGCAGGAAGCAAAGGTTGAGGCGGCGCGGGAAGAGGGGCGATCCGAGGGGCATGCCCAAGGGCTTGCCGAAGTTGCGGGTCACCTTGAGATTGCCATGAAGATGGCGATGCAGGCGCGCGTTGACCGTGCCCAACTGATCGCTGAGGCGGAACCGGATGTCGTTGGCGTGGCCGTCGAGGTTGCGCGGAAGATCATCCATTCAGAGGTGCAGGCGCGGCCCGAGATCATGCATGGGCTCGTATCCGAGGCGCTCAAGCGCGTGACTGCCCAGGATGGGATTCGGGTACGCATTCATCCCGACACGATCAGACTTCTCGGTGACACGCTGCGGCAGGTCGCCGTGAGTTACGCGAACAGGGGACTGGAGATTGTTCCGGACGCGTCAATCGAGCGGATCGGCCTGGTTGTTGAGACACGACGCGGAACAGTTGACGGTCGTCTTGAGACGCAGCTGGAACGCGTCAGTTCAGCCTTCTCTGGCCTTACCGGCGTCACGATCGATGACGGGGGTGGCTCGCGATGACGTCTTCCTTACTGACCGGACCACTGACTGGGCTTGATGCAGAGGCACTGCCAGCCTCTCAAGGAGCGGAGTTCGACTTCGGGCGATACCGACACACGCTTGATGACATCGACACCTTCCGGTGCGCCGGCAAGGTGGTGCAGGTCATTGGGTTGACGGTAGAGGCCGAGGGACTGGTGTGCGAGGTCGGTGAGATCTGCGAGGTTCATCCGGCGCGAGGCGGCGAGGCGATCATCGCCGAAGTCGTCGGGTTCCGGGGGGATCGCGTGGTTCTCATGCCCCTCGGGGAGATGAGTGGCATCTCCCCGGGTTCCACCGTCGTTGCCACCGGCGGTGGGTTTTCCCTGGTACTCGGTCCGGCCCTTGTCGGGCGTGTCATCGATGGTCTGGGGAGGCCGATCGATGGCAAGGGTCCGATCAGCGGGCGACGCTTCGGGGTTGGAAACGCCCCGCCGGCAGCCCTGTCACGTGCGCGTATCACCGAACCGCTGCCAACGGGGGTGAGAGCAATTGACGGGATGCTGACCTGCGGGCGAGGCCAACGCCTAGGCATCTTCGCTGGGTCCGGTGTCGGGAAGAGCACCCTGCTGGGCATGATCGCCCGCGGGGTAGCGGCCGACGTCAACGTGATCGCGCTCATCGGTGAGCGAGGTCGAGAGGTGCGGGAGTTCATCGAACGCGACCTTGGTCCGCAAGGACTGAGTCGGTCGGTCGTGATCGTCTCTACCTCCGACCAGCCGGCGCTGGTGCGGGTCAAGGCGGCGTGGGTTGCGACGTCGGTTGCCGAGTACTTCCGTGAGGGGGGCATGCATGTCTCCTTCCTGATGGACTCGGTCACGCGCTTTGCAATGGCGCAGCGGGAAGTGGGTCTCACCATTGGTGAGCCACCGGCGACGCGTGGGTACACGCCGTCGGTCTTCGCGATGCTGCCACGGCTCATGGAGCGGACCGGTGCTTCGGCAAACGGAACCGTAACCGGGTTCTACACCGTCCTGGTGGAGGGGGACGATCTTCAGGAACCGATCACCGACGCGGTGCGATCGATCCTCGATGGCCACATCGTGCTGTCACGCGAGATGGCTGCCGAGAATCACTACCCATCGATCGACATCCTGCAAAGCATTTCGCGGTTGATGAGCGAACTGGTTTCACCTGCCCACAAGCACTCAGCAGGATTGCTGCGTGAGGTGCTGGCGACGTACGCCAGTGCCCGCGACCTGATCAACATCGGGGCGTATGCATCTGGGAGCAATCCCGCGATCGACTTCGCCTTGGCGATGATGCCACGGGTTCGTGAGTACCTGCGCCAGGATGCCGAGGACGTCACCGACTTCGAGGGGGCGGTCGAGGTACTTCAGCGCATGTTCATGAATGTGTAGGACGGGGACGGGAGTTCGTCAGGGCAATGGCACGGTTTGTCTTTCGGCTTCAGACGGTGCTGGAGCACCGCAAGCGCCTGGAAGATCTTGCGAAGGTTGCCTTTGGCGAATCGCAGGGAGGCCTGTTCAGGGAACAGGCGACGCTGCGGGGGTTCCAGGAGGATGAGGAGCGTACGGTTGACCATCTGGAGGTGATTCAGCACGAGGGAATCCTAGACATGGAGAACCTCCAACTGGGACTTCGGTTCCTTGATGTCATCAAGGTGCAGATTGACCGGCAGACGCAGGTGGTGGCGCGCGCTGAGGCGCGTGTCGAGCAACGTCGGCAGGAATTAGTGGCGGCGATGCAGGCATGGAAGGCACTCGACCGGTTGCGAGAGAAGCAATTGGCCGACTTCAAGCGCCTCGAGCAGGTACGCGAGATGAAGGAAATCGATGAGATGGCGGTGATGAGACACGGTCTGGAGGCGAGGCAGTTGGCCGCGCAGTCCGGCAGTTCGATGCCGTCGCTCACGGTTTCCGTCGGAGGGATGCAGTAATGGGAACGACAGGGCCACTTTCGGACAGCCTGTCGAGACGGTCGTACGACGTCGCCGGTCCGGTGAGCGATGGCAGCGCACTCCGGACCATCCACGCGACGTTCGTGCAAGCGGCACTTGACCGTGCCCGCCGCCTCGGTGTTTCCTTCTCCCTCCCTATCCGGCCGCGGGTGGACAGCACCATGGCAGTGGTGCCGTCCACCCGAGCCGGGGACATTGCGCGCGGTCCCGGGTCTGCCAACCCGGTGGTCGGGCGCTTCGAAGATGAACTCAGGGCCGCCGCTGCCCGTGAGGGGGTTGATCCGGACCTGGTCCGCGCCGTGGCAAAGGTGGAATCGGGGGGCAATGCAAACGCCGTCTCGCACGCCGGAGCCAAGGGCCTGATGCAGTTGATGGACGGCACGGCGCGATCCGTCGGGGTCATCGACTCCTTTGACCCGATGCAGAACGCGACCGGTGGGGCCAGGTATCTCCGGCAAATGCTGAACCGCTTTGGTGGTGACGTGACCAAGGCGTTGGCTGCCTACAACGCGGGTCCGGGAACGGTAGAGAAGTACGGTGGCACGCCGCCGTTTGCCGAGACGCAGAACTATGTCCGCAAGGTCCTTCAGACGCGCGACCAGTTGCGTCGGGCCGGCTCGTAGACGAACGGGGAGTTGAACCATGCCAAATCTCATCCGCAACGACTATGCATTCGGCGCCATTACCAAGGCGCTTGACGGCTTGAGCCTCCGAAGCAAGGCGATTACCAACAACGTTGCCAACATCGATACGCCAGGTTTCAAGTCGGCTGAAGTGACATTTGAGCAAGAACTGCAGGCGGCGGTCCTCCGCCCGGTTGCTGATGACTTCCAGATGGTCGTCACTGATGGCGCGCACATGCCTGGTGGGGCCCTTAGGCAGGACGTCGGATTGGTTCAGGCGAAGTCCCAGGTTCAGGACGGCTTGACGTACCGGAACGATGGGAACAACGTCGACGTGGACCGCGAGATGGTTCGCCTTGCAGAGACACAGCTTCAGTTCTCGGCAGCGACAACGTTCACCAACCTCAAGTTTGCTCAGTTGCGCCAGGCGATCTACGAGGGCAGGCGCTAGCACTTACTAGTGTTTTTTCACAGCACGAATCACTGGCATGTCATCGAGTGCGCCCTGTCAGGCGCAGAGTGGTGTTGGTGATGTCGATGGATTGCCCGGCCACGGACGGCTGGGCAGGCGGGGTCTGGCTCAAGGATGTGCCAGCCGGGTAGACGGGCCGAAGGAATGGTCCGCACCTAACTTGGGCATTGAAGCCCTGGTCCGGCCATGGAGGGTCGGGCCTGAGCGTGGTTGCCAGGCCGGAGACGGTTGGGGGGCAGAGCGCGCGATTTTCCGGGACCGGGATGTGCCGGATTGTTGTCAACCCATGACGGGACGCGACAAAGCGTGGCCATGGATGGCTGGTGGCAAGGGAGTGGCGTTGTCCAGGGGTGGTGTTTGAGGTCGGGAAACTGATCTCCGGCTCGGCCTCCAGGCGACGTTGGTCCGCAAGGATGCGGAGTGGCTGGCCGCTGCATGGATGGCGCGGTTGGTGGTGCGTCGCAGGTGCGACGTTATCCCCGGAATGCCAAGGATGGCACAAGTGGAAACCGCAGGTGACATGGATGTGCGCCTGGTGCCCTTTGCGGGCTGTCCAGAGGGAGCTTTTATCTGATGTTCAGTGGAAGCCTTGGCGTGTGGCGTCGGAGGAAGCCAGCGGCGTCAGCGTGGCAATCGATGGCTGGACAGAATGGCCGGGGCGTATGGTATAACTGAATAGAAGCACACGAGTCTATCGGGATCAGAGTTGGGTCACTCCGGAGCAATCGCGGCACGTCCGGGATTGCGGGTTGAGCGGTTCTGATCCCCATAGGTTGTGGGGGCGATTCACGCGGACAGGGACAGATGCGTGGGTCGAAGACCGGCCAGGTCATCCTGGGAAATGGTCGGTTGGTTCCGGCAAGCCGTGGCGCCGCTGGCGTTGCGATTGCCATGCATCCGAAAAGGAGCGAATATGGGCAGGTCTGTCCCATCGTTGGGCAAGGGTGCTTCGGCAGCCCATGAGAGTCTTGCGCTCTCGGGGTTGGGAGGGAGCGCGTTGTCCGCTCGTGCGTTGCAGGCGGTTTCAGGTGTGCGCGGTGCCTCGGGCGTTGGCCCGGGTGGTGTGCAGTCGGCGACCGCAAGTGGCGACGCGACAGGTTCGCCAAGTAGTGGATTGGGTTCGGTCGCCGGGAATCGGCCGCGCTTTGCTTCCGTGCTTGCGCGCATCGTCTCTTCCCGGGTCGGCCGAGGCCAGTCGGAAACCCGGGATGCCGTCGTGGCGGGTCTGGCGCCACAGGCAACCGTTGGCAGTTCGAGCGCCCACGAATTGCCCTCGAATGAGGGAATACCCCAGGCGGGTCCAGCTTCCGGCTCCCAAGGGTCGGATGCGTCGCGGTCTCGAAGTAGTTCGCTCCGACGTGACGTCGCGAGTGCGATGAGGTCGGTTGGTCGGGTCTCCCGTGCGCTTGAACGCGCCCGGCAGGTCAAGGCCGACGCGGCGGATCGCCTTGCCGATAACGCAGCGGCGCGGAGCGCAGGAGAGGCCTCGGTGCAGGCGTCAGCGCGCCCAGATCCGACCGTTTCGTCGGGTGGTTCCGAGTCTCGTTCAAGTGGTGGATCTCCCGTCATGACACCGGCGAATGCTGCCGGCGCGGTTGACGCGGCGTCCCACCGCATTGAACAGGCCGTGGCTACCGGCAATCCGGCCGCGATTGACGGGGCCATCGCCGAAGTGGCCCCTGCCTTGTCGAATGCCATCCAGGTTCTTTTGGGGCAGGTCGCCGAGGCAATGACTGGCGGATCGGGAACGGTTGAACTGGGAATGCTCCTGACGAGTGCCTTCGACGGCACGATTCCGGAGATGCCCACGCTGACCGGTACTCCTTCCGATCAGACGTCCCTTGCCGGGTTGCTCGTCGCGCTGCGCCAGATGGGTGCCACGTTGACCGTCGACGGTTCCGCCCCGGCCATCGTGCCGACGGACCTGACGACAGGTGGCGTGTCACTGGATGGTGCAGGTGTCTTTGGCGCTTTGGCATCGGCCTTGGCAACCGCGGCTGACGAGGAGGCGCAGGCCCCAGTGGCAACCGCGCCCGCTCAGGCTTCGGTTGCAGCGGCTCAGGCTCAGGCTGAGGTTGCCGACGTGGTCACCGCCACTCCGGTGGCGGCAACGGCGGCACTCTCCGATGCGTCAGGCGCGGCCGTCATTGCCGTGGCTGAGGCAGGTGTTGCGACGGTGGTGCCAATCGTGGCGCCAGTTGCGTCATCAGGGACGGGCCAACGGGTAGCGGGTGTCGATGCGTCTGGTATCGCCGATCCGGGGCTTGCCTCGGGCGATGCAGAGGGCGTACCGACCTTGCAGGCAGGGATGGTCTCAGCTGTTTCGGGTGCGGCAGGCGCATCAGGTGCAGGCGCTCAGGCGTCGGCAGTTGATGGCGATGACGTCCAAGCGGCCCCGGCTGCTCCCGTGACTGGTTCTGGCACAACCGGTTCAGCAGGCGCTACCGGCTCAGGAATGCAGTCGGCGGCGCGTTCAAATCTGGCAGATGTCGCGTCCGCGACCAGCACCACACCGGGCACTTCGTTCGGTGATGAGTTGCATGATCAGGTCGCCCCAGTCCTCGTGCGTGTCGCGCGTCTGACTGGTGCCGGCGAGGCACGCCAATTCACTCTCCGGCTTTCGCCGGAAAATCTCGGACCACTGACCATTCGCCTTACGCTGCGCCAGGGATCGATCGGTGTGGATCTCACCACCTCGACCCCCGAGGCACGCAAGGCGCTTGAGACGGCCCTGCCCCAGTTGCGTGCTTCGCTTGGCGAGGCCGGACTCAGACTGGAGCGCATGGATGTGGGTCTGCGCGAGCGGACTGATGACCAGGCGGGCAGGCAGCCCAGTCGGCAGGGAGAACAGGGAACCCAGAGGGGGTCCGATCAGGCTGGACCTCAATCCGAAGCCGGCGACGGCGGGCGCGAGTGGGCGAACAGTTTCTTTGGCAGGGTCTACTTCGATCAGAACGGGCAACCGTTCGACGTGCAACCAGTGGTGGCACCGCTGGCAGCGCCGACCGCAACCGATGCCGGAAGCGAGAACCTTCGTGCGTCCGGGGAATCGATTTCAAGCGTGACGCGTGCCCTCGGGGTGCAATCGCGGGTCAGTGCGGGACTTGGAGCGTATGGCGGACGCCGGGCGTTGGCGTCAGCAACCGTGACAAACCCGGGAACCATTGGTCGTCCGGACTAACCGGGCAACCAGAAACCAAGGAGCGCCGATGCCCTCTCCAATCTCTTCAATGCTGAACGGGTCCGGTCTTGGGACTGTGGCGAAGCCGAAACTGCTTGACGACGCGACGCGCGCCAAGCTCGGCCTCCCCTCGACTGCCGCAACCTCGGCAGCCAAGGCCAAGCAATCCCTCGATGGCACAGCCAACGGTCTAGGCAAAGACGATTTCATGAAACTTCTCCTCGCTCAGATGGGCAACCAAGATCCCATGAAGCCCATGGAGGACAAGGAGTTCATTGCCCAGTTGGCGCAATTCAACAGCCTCGAGCAGATGCAGCAGGTCAACAAGGGCATCCAGCAGCTCGCAACAGCGCAGCAAATGACTGATGCCAATCTCCTGCTCGGTCGCCAAGTTCAGGCATTTGGCGCTGAGGGCGTCATCACCGGCGAGGTGCGAGCTGTCACCATGGTCAGCGGCAAGCCGATGCTTCGCATTGGCACCGAAGAGGTGGCACTCAGCGATGTGTCCAGGATTCTCATGCCGGGCGAACCAGCCACCGTCTCAGGAACGGGAAGCTCGTCGTCATCCAACGGCACGACGACCACGACACAGGGCACCGCGCCAATCGGGTAGCAACACCAGCCGTCTGCCTCAGGAAGGGCAGTCGGAATGAGAGCGTGTGCAAAGAACCATGACGGATTACAACGCGAACGCAGGCCTACTGGGCATTGCGCGAAGCCGGGGAAACGCCCCGGTAGAGCGTGCCCCTGCGGCTCGCCCGGTGCAACCCGGGGGGGAAATCGGCCTTGCGTTCGACCAGGTGCTCCAGGAAAGCCTAGCTGTTCCATCGGTGCTGCCGATGGGTGTTCCCGCGTCCATTCCCGCCATTCCGGAAGTCCCACCGGTGTCGCAGGTTCGGTTCTCGGCTCACGCACAGCAACGGTTGGCACAGGCGTCGGTCGAACTTGGACCGGAGTCACTCGCCAAACTGGCCGCCGCGGTCGACAAGGCTGGCCTTAAAGGAGGCAAGGAATCGCTCATCCTGCTCGACGATCTCGCATTCGTCGTAAGTGTGAAGAACCGGACGGTCATCACGGCCGTTGGGGCGGACCGCATGTCCGACAGCGTCTTCACCCAGATCGACAGTGTGGTGATTGCCGGTGGCAAGGATGCGCCAACTGCCTGACGTCACCGGATACGTGACCAAGGCACGCACAGCCCAGCGCAACTTTTTACAGATGCTTCGCAGCGGCTCGAGGACCATGGACAGCTGGACCCGCAAGGGAGGCTTGCACGACCGGATGACATCCGGCGGGCCTGGACCACGCGCTTCCGCGACGCAGCACGCATGAACCATTCTGGAAGGAACCTCCCATGCTGCGCGCAATGAACTCAGCCATCAGTGGTCTCAAGAACCATCAGACCATGATGGACGTCATCTCCAACAACATCGCCAACGTCAACACCACTGGCTTCAAGTCCAGCCGTGTCACGTTCCAGACGTTGCTCGCCCAGACCATCCGCGGTTCGATCCCTGGGGCCATCGGCTCCGGTGGACAGGACAGCATCCAGATCGGGCTCGGCATGGCCATCTCCGGTGTGGACAAGCTCAACACCCAGGGTGTCCTGAGCAACACCTCCAAGCTGACCGACATGGCCATCTCCGGTGACGGCTACTTCATCATGACCGACGGCTACCGCAAGTTCTACAGCCGTGACGGTGCGTTCGATCTTGATAGCACCGGTGCGCTGATCTCACCTTCTACGGGTCTTCGTGTCAACGGCTGGGTGGCTGAGACGAATGCCTCGGGTCAGAAGGTCATCAACTCGGCGATGCCTCCGTCGGCCCCGCTGACCATCCCGCTCGGTGCGGGTGTCAATGCGAAGGCTTCTTCGATGGTCTCCTTCAACGGGAACCTGAACGGGTCATCGACCGACCTCGTTTCGTCCGGCGTCGTTGAGAGTTCCACGGTTGCAAGTGCGATCTCGTTCGCAACGACCGCCACCGATGCGCTGACTTTCACCTATGGTGGAAAGACCTACAACGCGACCATTTCGACCGCGCTCACCAAGAATGCGTCGACCATCGCCGACTTGGCGACGGCAGTGGCGGCGGCAGTCAACGCCGCATTGACCGCCGGTGGCGAGACGGATGTGATCCAGGTGACCGCTTCCGACTCGGCAAGCGTCTCGGCTGAAGGCGGTCTCGTCTTCAAGGCTGCCAAGGCGTTGAGTTTCGGTTCCTCCCCCAGCTCGAACCTCGAACTGGGCGCTGCACTCAAGGGACGTGCCTCGACCGGTCTTGAGTCCATGACCACCTCGATCGTCGCCTACGACACCCTAGGCATGGCTCACGAGCTCACGGTCAAATTCCAGAAGCAGGTGCCAACAGCGACCGGCGTCACCCCGGCGGTCGGCTCAAACACCTGGAAGTGGACCGTTGCCAACCTTGACGCCGGTACCAACCTCAAGGCTGACGCGACGGCCGGACAGGCATTCGGGTTCGTTTCCTTCGACCCGAGTGGCAAGTTCCAGGCGGCTACGACCTCAACCGTGGCCGGGGCAACGGCACCAGTGTCGGCTACTGATCTGACGGGGTCGCGCGTCACCCTGAACTTCGCCAACGGTCAGGCGCAGGGCCAGCAGCTTCTGCTCGACTTCACCCGGATGACCCAGTTGCAGGATGGCAACACCGTTTCGGCGGTGGAGAATGACGGGCACCCGACGGGCACCCTGACCTCCTTCACGGTCGGTTCCAACGGGGTGATCACCGGTTCGTATTCCAATGGTGTGCAGGAGGCCCTCGGCCAGATCGCCCTCGCCACCTTCGCGAACCCAAGCGGCCTCTCGCTTGTCAGCCAGAACCTCATGTCGGAATCCGCGAACTCGGGCATCCCGCAGGTCGGTGTCCCGGGTGCCGGATCGCGTGGCCAGATCAACGGTGGTCAGCTCGAGTTGTCGAACGTCGACCTCTCGGTGCAGTTCACCGACATGATCCGCGCCGAGCGTGGCTTCCAAGCCAACAGCCGCATCATCACGACGTCCGACGAAATGCTTCAGGACCTCGTGAACCTCAAGCGGTAGTAGCCCCCGCCTCCGCGGGCGTCATCGCGGGAAGCAGCGTAATAGACGGGCGCCATCTCCTCGGAGGTGGCGCCCGTCGGCTTTTGGTGCCTTCAACAAGGGCTCCGCCACTTCAGACCCTGAGATTGCACCCGATACTTGTGGAAAGGGTTCAACCGCATGGCGTCATGCGGCGTGGGCCATCCATGGCAATGACCGACCAACAGACGACACCCACGCCTCCGCCGTCCCGATGGGATGACAAGCGGACACGCCGTGCCCTAGTCGGCGGATCGGCGGGTTTTGCAGCGCTTCTCGGTGCGGGTAGCGTGCTGGTTGTTCGAGATGGCCTGCCTTGGTCGCGGAAGGCTCCAGCCACCCAGACTGCGAGTGCCCCCGCGCCGACACCGGTGCCTGGCATCAAGACGTGGTCGAGTACCGCCAAGGCGAAGACGATAGATCACCTTGAGTTGCCCCTGTACATGGCAATCCCGTCGATCGGCGTTGATGCGCCGGTCGTGGCGGTTGGTCTGACGAATGACGGTTCGATGGACGTGCCAAAGCGCGCGGGGGAGATCGGGTGGTTTGAGTACAGCCCGCGCCCGGGGCTACGGGGAAACTCGATCCTGGCCGGGCATCTTGACTGGCAGGGGGCGCCGGGTGTGTTCAACAAACTCGCCTCGGCCAAGTCTGGGGATCCGGTGATCATTCGCGGGGCGGATGGTGTGGAACACAAGTACGACGTTGAGTGGCATCGAGAGTTTCCGGCAGACGGGGCTGCGCCGAAGGTTGTGTTTGAACCTATCGTCGCCTACGGATTGACGCTTATCACCTGCGGCGGCAAGTGGAATCCGGTTTCTCGGCGATACGACTCGCGAGTGGTCGTCCGAGCCTTGCGCAAGTGAGGTCATGGCAATCATGACTCGATTACATTCGTGGTTGGAATCAAACTCGCGGCTCTCGTTGGCAATCCCTGAGGTTGTGCGTCCGTCACAGGTGCGGCGCACAGATCGTGACGTGGCGCCATGAGTTCCACGGGTTCCTCCCGGGGGTTGTCCGGGACGACCCCCGGCCTCGGTAGCGGCGGGGTGTCTGTCGGTTCGGGCACGGCATCCGCACCTGGTTTGGTCGGCGGGGTCGGCGCAATCAGTGCTTCTTCGCCCGCCGTCCTTTGGATCCCCCCGATTGCCGGGACAGGCCTGAATGGTGCCGGCGCATCTCCATTCCAGAACCTTCGGGTGGGTCAGCAGATCTCTGCGCAGGTCCTTGTGACAGATGCAGCGGCGGGCCGCGCCCTCTTGCTCATGGATGGCCAGCGGGTCGCGGCCGAGGTTCCAGATGGACTGCACGAGGGCCAGGTAGTCAACCTATCTGTCTCCACGGTATCGGCTGAGCGTCTCGTGTTGAGGTTGGTGGAGGGGGGTGGGTCGCCTGCCCGCACCCCTACGGCGCCGCTCGATCCCAGTGCGGTCCTTCGGGCGCTCGACCTGCCCGACACGCCGGCGACCCGGGCGGTTGTCACTGCGCTCGTCGAACGCGGTCAACCCCTGACGCGCGAAACGATCGTGGCGCTGCGGGCTGTGGTGGCGCGCGACAGTGGCCAGGAACTGACAAACGCCCGCGGCGCGGTCGATGCCATGCTGCGCGGGATCCCGGTTACGGCGCGAAGTGCTTCGTTGGCACGTGGGGCGGGGGCGTCTGGCGCGGTTGCGGCCCCGATGGGAGACCTCTTCCGAGAACTTATCGTCGCGATAGACAGTGCACCGCCTGGCGCGCTTGACTATTCCTTGGATGGTGCAACTGAAGGCTCGCGTGGCGGTTCACGAGGGTCTTCCGGAAGTGCAACGCCCGGAACGTTGCCCGGTCAGGTGGCTACCGGCACTCTCGGCGGTGTGCCCGGTGAGACAACTCGAGGCGCGCTGATGCGCCTGCTTGCGTCGATGGTGGTGCAGTCGCCCACGGGATCCGAACTGCAACGGGTTGTATCGGTGTTGCAGGGTGCACCGGAGGCGCGTCTGGCCCGGTTAATTGCGATGGCGGTCGATTCGTCAGGGGCGAGTGAGGCGGTTGCTACCGGGGCAGGTGCCAATGGTTCGAGTGCGGCGGTCGCAACGGGATCGGTTGCACCGGCCACGCTTCCGACCGGTTTGCCGGCGGGGGATTCGCAAGCGGGTCCGCTACCTGCCCCATCGTTGAGCACAGGTGCGACATCGGTGGTTGGGTCTGGCGGGGTGCAGGTTGGGTCAGTCGGTACCGTGGAGGGAGCCACGGGTTCGATTGGGGGCGGTACGCGCACGGCATCGACAGTCGGTCAGGCAACACCGCCCCCACTGCAGATTGGCATCTCCGCAACCGGTGTTCCGGCAATACCGGTGCCAGGCGCGTTGCCACCCTTGCCAATCGCGATGATGGGTGCAATCCCGATCGGTGTTGGGACATGGGCAACCGCGGGTGCGGATGCGCGGACGGTGCTTGGTGCCCTGCTGACGATGCTTGGGGGCAGTGGCGCTTCGAGCTTGCCGACGGCGCCGGGGCCGACGTCCTCAACGATGGCAAGTCCGCCACCTAACCCGCAGACACTTGCGGGGCAGACTGCGGGGACCCCGGACCGTGGAGGAGGCACGCCCGCGGCGATGCTTGCCCGTGTCCTTCATGACCGGCTGGAATACCAGCAACTCGGAAACTCGGCGACGCTGTCGCGTGGTGGCTGGGATGCCCAACCATCGACTGGGCAATCTCCGGCGGGCACCACCGCAGGCACGCCGGCCTCCACCACCGCTGGCGTGCGACCAGATGGCACTCCGGCTGCGTTTCCGACCAATATCCCGATCCCAGCTCCGGGTGATGCGCTGAATTTTTCCATTCCGTTGGCATTCGCTGGACAGTTGACTACGCTTGAGTTGGCAGTTTGGCGGGATGGCGGGCGTCGGCAGGATGGACCGGAAGAGTCGAGTACGGGATTGCACGCCCGGATGCGTCTCGATATGGAATCTCTCGGTCGCGTCGGTGCCGACATCCGAATCATTGGCACTAGCTTGCGCTGCCGGTTGACTGCCGATCGGGAGGACACCTACGCACTTCTGCAACAGAATGGTGATGGCTTGCTTGACCGGCTTCGAGGTGCAGGCTTTTCCGTGGAAGGACTGGACTATCGGCCGCTCGTGGTTGCGCCGTCTGATGCCGGACGTGCCGTGGTCCGCCGGGTTGACATGGGCTTGTAAGTGAAGGCGAGTTTCCGGAATGTGCGTGGCGAGGCCTGATGCCACTGCAGAGGTTCACGTTTCTGCCGACCATAGGATGAGTAAGACAGCGATTCAATGAGAAAAGTCGCGGTTGCGTTGCGCGGAGGGCTACCGTGGACTCCGGGTTCGAATGGTCGCGCCGAGGCCCCGGTGATTGCCGCGTCCGGTCGGGGGTTCCTTGCCGACGAAATCGTGGCGATGGCCGAGGCGAATGGTGTTCCTGTCGAGCATGATCCGGCACTCGCCATGGCCCTTTCTCATCTCGAGGTCGGTCAGGCAATACCGCCAGCCTTGTACACGGCGATTGCCGAACTTCTGGTGTTCTTGTACGAACTTGATGCCCAACAGGCGCGTGCGACTGGGTCGCCCGCTCCAATAGATACCGGCGATCCCAACGCACCTTTGAGTGCATTGCTTTCGCAGGTATCCTGAAGTAGCTCGGTGACCCGCTCATTCGGTTCATCGGTGGAGGAAGACCGTGGCGCGAAACGGACGCTTTGTGCGGGCACAGATCACGCGTGCCGGAATGGTGCTGGCTGCAGTTGCCGGCCTGGCAGCGGCTGGTCTCCCGGCCTTGCCGGCAGGAGCGAATGGCGTTGGCACGGTCTATGTGGCCAATGAAGGATCGGGTTCTGTCTCGGTCATCGAACATGTCGGCAATACGGTCCTTGTGACCGTGCCCGTTGGTCCTGCGCCTCGTGGGGTTGCCGTTACGCCGGACGGACGTATCGCGTTCGTGGCCAATCGTGGCAATGGGACGGTCTCGGCGATTGACCGCGACTACTATCAGGTTTCGAACACGACGCGGGTTGGCAAGGCACCTGAAGCGGTCGTGGCTCCGGCCGATGCGACATTTTCAATGGTCGCCGAGGGTCCAGGTAGTGAGATCGTGACCATAGACGCGGTGGGTGCCCGGGTGAAGGCCGTTCAGGTTCCCGGCAAGCCGATCGCCCTCGTTGCGAACCGGTCAGGCAACCGGGCCTACGTCGCACTCGAAGGCAATTCCAACGTCTATCCGGTTGACGATGGCGACCGTGTCGGTGCTCCAATCCCAATGGGTAATCCAGTTGTTGCCATGGCACTGACGTCCGACGGTGGCACCCTCTACGCCGTTGTTCCTGAGACAAATTCACTGGCGATCGTCGAAGTCGCTTCTGGAAAGATTGCCGCGTCGGTACCCGTTGGGCTGACCCCGCTCGGGTTGACGATTGCGCCCGATGGGCGGATTTTCGTCAGCAACAGCATCTCGAATGATGTCACGGTCGTCGATCCGGCTTCACGGAAGGCGGTTGCGACGATTGCGGTTGGCAAGCGACCGGTGGGTATCGCGATTGGACCGGACGGTGCTTTCGGGTATGTGGCGAACAACCAGGACAACACCGTCTCGGTGATCAACATGGCTCGTCTGGAACAGTCCAAGATCGTGAATGTCGGCTCGCGACCAATCGCGATTGCGGTAGCACCAGTCCAGATGGTTCCGGCAACGCGTCCCGCCGGACCGGCACCACAGGCACAGGGTTCAAAGCCCCCGTCGGGTGCGGTGGTGGGGGGTGCTTCGGAAGCGGTTTCACGAGGCACGGGTGCTTCGGGGCCATCGGTCCTGCCGAAGAGCATGCCGAATACCGGTGACGGATCGGTTTGGGCCGGACCCGACCCACTCACCTACCTCCCCTATGCCGGTGCCGGTATTGGCTTTGGACTGGTTCTCGCTTTGGTGCGACGCCGGGTGGCCCGGACCATTCCAACACGCGACTGAGACCTCAGTTCTCAGCCGAAGAAAGTCGCCGGGTTCCAGTATGTGGAACCCGGATTTTTTTGTCTCGCCTGTCCGGATGCCGGGTACCCTCACCACGCGCTTCACGCTGATCGTGATGCGACGAGGAGACAATGACGATGGCTCAGGGTGGCCCTCCCCCCGTTCTCAAGACCGAACATGTCGGGATCCGCGTTCGTGACCTTGACGCTGCATTGGCGTTCTACCGCGACTTGCTTGGACTGCCCGAGTTTGACCGTGTCATCGCCGGGTCAGGCAATACGCTTGTCCTGCTTGAGATGGGAGAAGCGGGATACATCGAACTTATCGGGAACCCGCACTACGAACCGATGCGACCGGCGGGAAACCATGCAGGCATCCAGCATCTTGCACTGCTGGTTCCAGACCTTGATGATTGGGTTGCATACCTGACCGCGCATGGGGTGGCGATCACCGCAGGCCCGTTGTCGATGGAGTGGCCGAAGGCTACTGCGAAACTCTGCTTCGTTGCGGATCCAGAGGGCAATCCGGTCGAGTTCTTCGAACGTCGCCTGCACGCCTGACCAACCTTCAAGGAGATTGCCGTGCAGATAGTCCTGTATGGGCCAGATGGCCCTCGTTGGGCACCGCGCCTTCGCACAGATGTTCCCGACATTACTGTCGAGACCACGTCTGTAGAGGATGAGGCGGTTGCGTTGGTGGCCACGGCGGATGCGTTCTTTGGTGCGATGTCCCCTCGCATCCTTGCGGGTGCCCGGAATCTTCAATGGATTCAGACCCCCATGGCTGGTCTGGAACGCTATTTCTTCCCGGAGCTGCAGGCCCATCCGGTGGTCGTGACCAACATGCGTGGCATCTTCCACGACATGATCCCGGATCAGGTCCTGGGCTACATCCTGTGCTTTGCCCGGGACCTTCATTCGATGATCCGGCGTCAACTCGAACGACGATGGGCCTTTGACGAGGTCAAGGTTCTGGACCTGCCCCGCATGACGTTGGGCATTGTCGGTCTGGGAGGAATTGGTGCCGGGGTCGCCCGACGCGCGCGTCCGCACGGCATGCGGATCATCGCGACGGACCCTCGGCTCACCGAATGTCCGCCTGAGGTGGATGCGTTGTGGGGGCCTGACCGTCTGGATGACCTACTTGCCGAGAGTGATTTCGTGGTGGTCTGCGCACCTGAGACACCCGAGACCCGTGGCCTGTTCAACGCCGAACGGTTTTCACTGATGAAACAAGGTGCGTACTTCATCAATATCGGCCGGGGACGTGTTGTCTTGTTGGATCCCTTGGTTCAGGCACTCGGATCGGGTCATCTTGCCGGCGCGGCCCTTGATGTGTTCGAGGTTGAACCACTGGTTTCCGACCATCCACTTTGGGGAATGCCCAACGTGATCCTGACCCCGCACACGGCAGGGGTTGGTTCACACGAGGAGGACCGGCGTTACGAGGTGCTTCTCGAGAATGTCAAGCGGTTTGTCTCGGGACAGCCACTGCACAACGTTGTGGACAAGCACGGGGGCTACTGATCCGTCCCGGCGAGAAAGAAGGTGAAGGTCAGGACTGGGGAACGCCAGACCCCCAATCCTGACCCCCACGCGCACCTGGCAACCTCTGGGACATGGGTCTGCCGAAGGGTTGCCGGGGCGGGAAGTGGGAAGGCGTCCCGACCCTTGTGGTCAGGCGCGCCGGCTCCCACGAAGCTCATCGGCATCGCATGAGGCGGCGTGCTCCAAGTAGCGTGCGATGTGCGCAACTTGTCCTTCGGCCATGAAGGCAGAGACTGCAAGGGTCTGTTGGTCCTGCTCGGCAAAGTAGTCATGCATCCGGCCGAGGAGGAAACGCACGAGGTGCGCTTGCTTCCACACGACGGCACGGTCATCGCCATCGGTCAGTTCGTGCAGACGGCCGTGCACCCATCCGGCAAGCCACCCCACGTCATCGGGTGTGTCGCGTTCGAGTGGGCAAACGGCCGTATCTGGTTCGTCATCGCCATCGGTTTGTGATGATCCGAAGCCCCTCAATTTGGCAAGCAGGCGCTGTTGACGAGGTTGTCCCGGTCGGAGTCGGGTACCGGTCCTCACATGAATGATCAGGTCATCCAGTTCGGATCGGGACAGGTCCAAGGTGACACGTTCGAGTTCTTCGGCACGACCGATCTCTGGCATGACTGGAACCGTCCCCACAGAAATATTGATGGAACCGACCCTGGGAAGATGCGCGGCACTCGGATGGCCGCTCACATGCCGCGAGAATTGGTCGGCCGCATTTTAGCGTCTTTTTGGCCGCAGTGCCGCGAACGCGGCGCGGCATCCGCTATGCTCCTGCGGTGTCCGATGACGATTTGCTGCCCCTTGATGACCCTGAGGTGTACCGCGCACTTGGCGACATGCTGATCGCGATTACCGAGGCTGAGAAGCTTCTGGGACGCGTCCATACCCTTGCGGTTGGCATTGGCGCGTACGGAATGCTTGAACACCTGGATAGTGAACTCTTCTGGAAAGTCCGTGCGGCCGGTGACCATCTACGGGACATCCTGGACGTCGAACGCGTTCACGGCGGCTATACGTAGGCGCCGACTTGGATGCCACGCGACCCTTGACGGCACCACGGAACGTGATGGGTGTCGCGTTGATCCGGATCCAGTTGAAGATGGAGACTGTGCCGAGCCTAGCGGTCTTCGGTGGAGAGGCCCAACCGGGCGAGCAGGGCACCTTCAAGCGCGCTGAGGGCGGTGCCAATCCGTCCAGATACCGTGCCATCAAAGGCCTGGATTGTAATGCCATGCGCCCCGTAGCGCGCGAGAGCACACTCGGCTAGTGATGCGTTGCCCAGACGTCGCCACCCGAGGGTCGGGACGTATCTTCCGGTAGCAAGCCGAACGGTGCCACTGGTCTCCTGATTACGGCGTCCTGCCGGACGGTCGCGGAGGCTATATCCCGAACGATTGACGGCATCGGCGGCCGCAGCGCCAATCCGCGCATCTGGATGGTGAGCGAGTGCACGTGCCGGTGCGGTCAGTTGGCCCAGGAATGTTCGCCGTCGTAGGTTGCCCTCGGCAAGATGACGATGCAGGTCGGCGTTGATCGTGAAGCTTTCGATGAGCCTTGCCCCGCTTGGAGCATCCGCGTGCGCCGTGTCGGCAGGGTGGCCCCAGTCCTGCGCGTGGAAGACAACGGTAGGGGGGCGTTCGTCGAACGTCCGAAGGAGAGCGAGTTCACTGGAAGCTGGAACGGCGTCGAGGATTGGGACGGACCGGATTGCCATGGCCCGGGTTGTTGCGTCTTCGGGGAGGATTACCGAGACGCGGGCGCG